>NZ_JAERJS010000017.1:0-79812 GCF_018257525.1 Tatumella sp. JGM130
GACCGGATTTGGCTTTTTGCACAGCGTCCATACTGAGGGCACGGATCGCATTGGCGAGTTCTTTATGTGAGGGCATAGGTAGCTCCGGCTGATTTAAAAATAAGTAACAGAGTTAAAGTCGGGCGGCCAGCATATCTTCCAGTCTTTGCTGGTCAATGGCGAACTGACGGATACCTTCAGACAGTTTATCTACCGCCATTGCATCCTGATTATGTTGCCAGCGGAATTCATCTTCAGAGAGCGGGGCCGGCTGGTGAAATGCTTCCACCGGCGGCCGCAGTTTTTGTACCACCGGTACCTGACTGTTTTTCAGCGCCTGTAATAATGCCGGAGCAATAGTCAGGCGGTCACAGCCTGCCAGTGCAAGAATTTGTTCCGTATTACGGAAGCTGGCACCCATAATGATGGTGGTGTAACGGTGCTTTTTATAATAGTCGTAAATACTGCGTACGGATTTTACTCCCGGGTCCTGGTCTGCCTGATAAGGTGACAGAGGAGTACGGCTGTGGTGCCAGTCATAAATGCGGCCGGCAAAAGGAGAGATCAGATAAACGCCGGCTTCTGCACAGGCTCTTGCCTGAGCAAATGAGAACAATAGGGTCAGATTACAATTGATACCGTTCTGTTCCAGTTCCTCTGCGGCTTTAATTCCTTCCCAGGTGGATGCCAGTTTTATCAGTATCCGCGAACGGTCAATCCCCTGATCTTCATACATCCGCAGCAGTTTTTCGGCTTTTGCTACACACATACCACGGTTAAAAGACAAACGGGCATCTACTTCAGTCGAAACTCTGCCGGGAATGTTTTTCAGAATTTCCACACCGAGATTGACGGCAACGCGATCACTGGCATTAATGATCCGTGTTTCGGTATTCCCCCCTTGCCGACGGGCGTAATCGATAGCTTCGTCGATCAGATGGCGGCAGGCAGGTAATGTGGCTGCTTTTAGTACCAGAGAGGGATTGGTGGTAGCGTCCTGCGGCTGGTAGTCACAAATTGACTGAAAATCGCCGCTGTCAGCGACTACTGTTGTAAATTGTTTTAATGCATCAAGCGGGTTCATGCAGCGTTCTCATTCTTTCTAAAGCAGTTATTCCATCGGTGACGGAACAATTGGTAACAGGAATTTAACACTGTGCCGGAATTTATCGGGGAAGAAAATACGTTTTCTCCGATAATAGCGACAGGTAACACCATGACACAGGCCAAAAAAAGGCAGGGGCGGGAGAATCATTGCTAAATATTCTCCCGTGTACAGGGATGGCAGGCTATACCCAGTCTTTTACAGGCAGGAATTTTTCATACAGCTCTGCTTCGGCAGAACCTGCAGACGGCTGGTAGTTATATTCCCAGCGTACCTGGGGGGGCATCGACATCAGAATAGACTCAGTTCTGCCCCCGGTTTGTAAACCAAACAGGGTGCCACGGTCCCAGACCAGATTAAATTCAACATAACGGCCGCGACGATAAAGCTGAAACTGCCGTTCACGTTCACCCCAGGTCAGGGCGTTACGCCGTTCGACAATCGGCAAATAGGCGTCGGTAAAACCGGTGCCTACGGCGCGGGTAAAAGCAAAACACTGGTCAAAGTCAGGGGTATTCAGATCATCAAAGAACAGACCGCCGATACCCCGCTGTTCGTTGCGGTGACGCAGATGAAAATAGTCATCACACCATTTTTTATAACGCGGGAAGAGGTCATCTCCGAAGGGCTGACAAATATTTCTGGCCGTCTGGTGCCAGTGAACCGCATCTTCGGTGAAACCGTAGAATGGTGTCAGGTCAAAGCCACCGCCAAACCACCAGATGGGGTCAGCGTCGGGTTTCTCGGCAATAAAAAAGCGCACATTGGCATGACTGGTGGGGATATAAGGGCTATGGGGATGAATAACCAGCGATACGCCCATGGCTTCAAAACTGCGACCAGCCAGTTCCGGCCGGTGAGCCGTGGCTGAGGCTGGCATATTCTCACCGTAAACATGAGAGAAATTAACGCCAGCCTGTTCGAATATCGCGCCATCTCGCAGTACACGGGAACGTCCGCCACCGCCGGCTTCCCGTTGCCAGGCATCTTCCGCGAATCCTCCGGAGCCGTCGGCAGCTGCCAGTTTTTGACAGATTTGGTCCTGTAATGAGAGCAGGAACTCCTTGACCTTATGTTTGTCGGGAACGTTCATATCACATCATTTATTGTGGGGTTTTGCTGATTATACCTAACTTATCCGGCGATTGTGGATAGCGGATTCATTATAATAATTTACAATCCCTGCGGTAATGGCGGTGGCAATTTTATGGCGGAAAACCGCAGAACCCAGCAGTTTTTCTTCTGCCGGATTGGTAATAAACGACGTTTCGACCAGAACCGAGGGGATAGACGGCGATTTTAATACGGCAAATGCCGCCTGTTCCGTGTGCTGACTGTGTAAATGGTGTACCGGCCTGATTTTATCCAGCACATGTTTACCGAGTGTCAGACTGTTTTTGATGGTATTGGTCTGGACTAAATCGAACAGAATCTGTTGCAGGTAGTGATCTTTCTCCTGCACTTTGAGTCCGGCGACATCATCGGCAGCGTTTTCCCGTTCAGAAAGATAACGGGCCATGGCGCTGGTCGCGCCGCGATTGGATAGCGCAAATACCGAAGCCCCGTGTGCCTCCGGGCTGGTGTAACCGTCAGCATGAATTGACATAAACAGGTTGGCGCCGTGCTGGCTGGCAATTTCCACCCGCTGATACAGAGGAATAAAATGGTCACTGTCGCGGGTGAGCCGGACTTCAATATGAGGATGGTCGTTGAGTAGCTGACGAATGGTGCCGGCAATTTCCAGTACCACATGTTTTTCCATGGAGCCTTCTTCACCGACCGCCCCCGAATCAATGCCACCATGTCCGGGGTCAATCATAACGATAAATTTACCATTACTCACGGGTTTTGCCGGCTGGGCGACGGGCTTGATGGTATGTTCCCGGGCTAACACACCACGCGGGGAAAGTACCGCTAATGCCAGACCGGATAAGAGTAACTGGCGGCGATTTACCAGTTGTTTCAGCGGGGATAATTTTTTCATCAGCACTTCCATCGTCATCCGGAGAGTTAGTTTAGATCAACATTCCATTGTTATATCGTAACATTCGGAGGATTGCGACAAGGCAAATATTTCAGCCTTTTACCGGGTGTTTCAGTTCTGTTCTTTACAAAAGGCAGATTTTTCTGCTTTTGTTCACCTCTCAGGGTTGCAGATAAAGGGGAAAACGCCATAATCTGCCCATATCTCAACGACAGAGGCCTCGCGATGGAAATTCGTGGATTTCGCCAGGAAGACTTTGATGAAGTCATCACCCTCTGGGAGCGCTGTGATTTACTGCGTCCCTGGAATGATCCTGAAATGGATATAGAAAGAAAAATGCACCATGATCCGGACCTGTTTCTGGTGGCAATCGCCGGCGGACAGGTGGTGGCAACCCTGATGGGGGGGTACGACGGCCACCGTGGGTCTGTATATTATCTGGGGGTTGACCCTGATTTTCGTGGCCGCGGGTTTGCTAATGCACTGATGAACCGGCTGGAAAAGAAACTGATTGCCCGCGGCTGCCCGAAGATCAATCTGATGGTGCGTGAAGAGAACGATATCGTACTGGGTTTTTATGAAAAACTTGAATACGAAATTGTGGATTCGCTGATTTTAGGCAAACGACTGATTGAAGATCGTGAGTACTGAGCATCAGCGTAGTGATACGGTTTAGTCCGTTCTGACAGGGTGTCTGGTGTATTTTGATCGATTATTCTCCCGAAAATTATGACAATAAAGGGCAACTGCGGTTGCCATTTTTATTCTGGCTGATCCTGATATTTCAGGCACGTACCTGGATAGTGTTAGTGGTTGCCGGTGCATCCCGGCAACAGGGGGAAACCCTGCTGAATTTATTTTATCCGGATACGCAGGGTTTTTACCCTGGTCTGGCGCTGGGACTGAGTGCGGTTGCGGCATTTTTCCTGAGCGGTTACCGGCGGCGTTTTCCTGTGTTATGGAGAGGCTGGCGCTGGTTATTAGTTGCCTGCTCGCTGGTGACTTTTGGCTGGCAGTGCTCACAACTGAGTTATGTATTGTTACAACAGTCTCCGTTACCATTAATTTTACTCATATTTGATCTGCTGTCGGCCTGCTGGTTGCTGACCAGCCGCCGGCTGAAAGACTGTTTTGTTCCGGAATTCCCGGCAGAAGAATAAACTTTTTGCGGTTTTATCACTCCAATCCGGCATTAGCTTATTGCGAAAGGGACAGAAATAGCGATGAAATTACTGAAAACCACACTGCTTAGCGGAGTGATCTTACTGTCAGGCTGTGCCGGCAGCGGAAATCATGATGTCTCCGGCAATGATCCTGTCAGATGGTGGAACCCACTGAGCTACTCCTGGTCATCGGCATTACCCTGGCACTGGTTTGGTGCTTCAGCCACTGTCAGCGAACAAGGTGTTGGCGGATTAACCGGGCTGACGCCGATGACCGAAGCCGGAATCAGTGAGGCGCTGGGCAGCGACTATCAATTGCGGCAGGGGATGCGTACAGAAAACGGCGATATTGTCACTTTCTGGCAGGCGTTACGTGACGGGCAGGTGATGCTGGTTATTCAGGGGCAAAGCACAGTGTCACGTATCGATGTATCTGATCCGGCGATTACTTCGGCCAGCGGCGTGAAAACAGGCAGTAAATTTTCTGAGGTCTACACCCAGGCCTTTGGTCACTGCCAGCCGCTGGAAAACGGAGAGCAGGTCAGTTGTCAGGCACCGGACAGCCAGCATATACGGTATATTTATCAGGGTGAGTGGCACGGACCGCAGGGGATTATGCCGGCAGATGAAACACTGAAAAACTGGACCCTGACCCGCATTGTCTGGCAGCAATCGCTGTCTGGCGGAGTATAATCCCTTGCTTTGATAAAGGTTATGTTAATGAATTTCCGGTATCATAGGGATATGAACAGAGACATTGATTTTACTGACTATCGGAGATACAGACAGTGACGGACTATCAGAGTGGTATTTTGCCGGAGCATTGCCGTGCCGGCCTGTGGCTGGAGGGCGCGTTTAACGGTGATTTAGCGCAGGCAGGGATGCAAATCCGCGAGTATCTCTCGCGGCAGAAAGCCCTGCAGCAAAAATACCCCGATGCGCGGCTGGGCAGTGTTATTGCCTTTGGTGCTGCACTGTGGCGTGATTTGAACGGTGTTTCAGCCTCTGCGCCTGAGCTTAAAGATTTCCGGCCGCTGGGTAAAGGTATGGCTCCGGCAACGCAGCGCGACGTACTGATTCATATCCAGTCCCAGCGACAGGATGTGAACTTCTCTCTTGGACAGATTGCGATGGAACTGCTGGGTCCGCTGATGGATGTCAGTGAAGAAACTCAGGGGTTTCGCTGGGTTGAAGACCGTGATCTGAGTGGTTTTGTTGATGGCACCGAAAACCCGAAAGGTGAGAAGCGTCAGCAGGTTGCCATTATTGCCGACGGAGAAGATGCCGGTGGCAGTTATGTGTTTACTCAGCGCTGGGAACATAACCTCACCTCATGGCATAAACTGCCGGTCGCGAAGCAAGAAGCAATCATCGGACGTACCAAAGACAGCAACGAAGAATTACCCGCGGATACTCGTCCGGTCACTTCTCACCTTAGCCGTGTCGACCTCAAAGAGAATGGTGCCGGGCTGAAAATTCTGCGCCAGAGTCTGCCTTATGGCACCGTCAGCGGCACGCATGGGCTCTATTTTATTGCTTACTGTGCACGGTTGCACAATATTGAGCAGCAATTACTGAGCATGTTCGGCGAAAGCGATGGTAAATATGACGGGCTATTGCGTTTTTCAAAGCCGGTTAGCGGCAGTTATTTTTATGCCCCGTCATTGTCACAATTATCTGCACTATAAACCGTTCCCCCGGGGTACAGGTCGGCGGAGTCGGTCCGCTGACCTGACTATTCCCGCGATCATTGCCTGATAGTATTTATCTGACAGCCCTTATGCGTTTTTATGCTTTTAAAGCAATAATCGGTATATAAAACCGCTACAGCTTTGCCCTGAGAAATAAATACACTAATTATGCGGCTAACAGCGGCCGCGTTTGTGTTCAGGGGTAAGTTAATGAAGGTAAAGGGTAAAAAACGGGTCAGTGGGGTACTGCTGATACTGTTTACTGCCGGTGCAGCACATGCCACCACTCTGCTTAACAGTTCTTACGATGTTTCCCGTGAGTTATTCGCGGCGCTGAATCCGCTTTTTATCGCCCAATGGGATCAGGCGCATCCGGCTGACAAACTCACCATTCGTCAGTCTCACGGCGGTTCGTCGAAACAGGCACTGGCTATTCTGCAGGGGCTGAAGGCGGATGTCGTTACCTATAATCAGGTCTCTGACGTACAAATACTGCATGACCGGGGCCAGCTGATCCCGGCCAACTGGCAACGTCGTTTACCTGATAATAGTTCTCCTTTTTACTCCACCATGGCTTTTCTTGTCCGCAAAGGGAACCCGAAAAATATCCATGACTGGTCAGATCTGACCCGCAGTGGTCTTCAGTTGGTATTTCCTAATCCGAAAACCTCCGGCAATGGCCGTTATACCTGGCTTGCGGCATGGGGAGCAGCAGCAAAAGCCGATGGAAATACGCCGACGAAAACGGAGGCCTTTATGCGCCGTTTTGTGAATAATGTCGCGGTATTCGATACAGGAGGCCGTGGCTCGACCACTACCTTTGCCGAACGTGGTATCGGTGATGTCCTGATAAGTTTTGAATCGGAAGTAAATAATATTCGTCAGCAGTATCCGGCCTCGCAGTTTGAGGTTGTGGTACCGCAGACCAATATTCTGGCAGAGTTTCCGGTGGCCCGGATAGACCGAAATGTCGCCGCAGATGGTAATGCTGAGGCGGCCAGCCAGTATCTCCGGTTCCTGTACAGTCCGCAGGCACAGAAAGTCATCACCAGTTTCTACTACCGCGTCAACAACCCTCAGTTAATGGCCGAAAATAAATCCCGCTTCCCGCAGGTGTCATTGTTTCGTGTTGAAGACCTGTTTGGCAGCTGGGAGAGGGCGATGCAGACCCAGTTCGCCAGTGGCGGGGAATTCGATAAATTGCAGTCAGCAGGACATAAGTAATGAAACAAATGCGTCATAAACGGGTATTACCCGGATTTGGTTTAAGTCTGGGCACCAGCCTGTTTTTTACCTGTCTGATTCTGTTACTCCCGATGAGTGCGTTAGTGATCCAGTTGTCAAAAATGACCTGGGCTGACTACTGGCATGTAGTGACCGAACCAGAATTAGTCGCAGCCTATAAAGTGACCCTATTATCGGCCGCACTGGCATCGGCTTTTAATGCCGTATTTGGCATGCTGATGGCCTGGATTCTGACCCGTTATACTTTTCCGGGAAAAACCCTGCTGAACGGGCTGATGGATTTACCTTTTGCTCTGCCCACCGCAGTCGCCGGTCTGACCCTGGCCGGTTTATTTTCCACCACTGGCTGGTACGGGCAATGGCTGGCACAGTTCGGGATTAAAGTTTCCTATACCTGGCTGGGCATCGCGGTAGCAATGGCATTTACCAGTATACCTTTTGTGATCCGTACCGTTCAGCCGGTGCTCGAAGAGCTGGGGCCGGAATATGAAGAAGCGGCAGAAACCCTCGGTGCACGGCCCTGGCAGGCTTTTTACCGCGTTATTCTTCCCGAACTTGCGCCGTCACTGCTGGCCGGGACCGCTCTGTCGTTTACCCGCAGCCTGGGCGAATTTGGTGCAGTGATCTTTATCGCCGGCAATATTGCCTGGAAAACTGAGGTTATCTCGCTGATGATTTTTATCCGCCAGCAGGAATTCGACTTCCCGGCATCCAGCGCGATTGCTTCAGTTATTATGGCGGCATCACTGGTGCTGCTGTTTGGGATTAATGTGCTGCAAAGCCGCTATGGCCGTCGTTTAGGGGGGCACTGATGACTGAAGCTACTACGCAGCCGCTGCGGGCCAGAAAATCGTTTCACCCGGGCCGTTTACTGCTGATGACTGCCGGGATATTGCTGTCTGTGCTGATGCTGGTGGTACCGCTGATTTCGATTTTCTGGGAAGCGCTGGGTAAAGGCATCGTTGCTTCCCTGGATAACCTGGCAGACCCGGATATGCTGCATGCAATCTGGATGACAGTGATGATCGCCTTAATCACAGTACCGGTGAATCTGGTGTTCGGTACTCTGCTGGCCTGGCTGGTCAGCCGGTTTAATTTCCCTGGCCGGCAATTATTACTGACATTATTTGATATTCCATTCGCAATTTCGCCGGTGGTGGTGGGGCTACTGTATTTGCTGTTCTGGGGAATTAATGGCCCTGCGGGACACTGGCTGGATGCGCATAATATTCAGGTCATGTTTGCCTGGCCGGGGATGGTGCTGGTGACTATTTTTATCAGCTGCCCGTTTGTGATCCGTGAACTGGTGCCGGTGATGTTAAGCCAGGGGAGCCAGGAAGATGAAGCAGCTATCCTGCTTGGTGCCAGCGGCTGGCAAATGTTCCGGCGTGTTACGTTACCTAATATCCGCTGGGCATTATTGTACGGGCTGGTACTGACTAATGCCCGTGCACTGGGTGAGTTCGGTGCGGTATCGGTAGTCTCCGGTTCGATCCGCGGCGAAACTTATACCCTGCCATTACAGGTCGAATTATTACACCAGGATTATAATACAGTCGGTGCATTTACAGCGGCAGCTCTGCTGGCCCTGATGGCGATTGTCACTTTATTTTTGAAAAGCGCACTGCAATGGCGTCTGGAGCGTCAGCATCAGCGTCAGCAACAGGACGGCAACTATGAGCATTAATATTCATCAGATTAATAAGTCTTTCGGTAAAACCCCGGTACTTAATGATATCTCTCTGGATATCGCTTCCGGAGAAATGGTGGCATTACTCGGGCCTTCCGGTTCGGGGAAAACAACCTTATTACGTATTATTGCCGGGCTTGAACACCAGAACAGCGGACAGATTTCGTTTCATAACCGTGATGTCAGCCAGTTACATGCCAGAGATCGCCATGTCGGCTTTGTTTTTCAGCACTACGCCTTATTCCGGCATATGACCGTGTTTGATAATGTGGCATTTGGTCTGACAGTACTGCCGCGGCGGGAACGTCCGTCCTCCGCGGAAATTAAAAAGAAAGTCACTCGTCTGCTGGAAATGGTGCAGTTATCGCACCTTGCAGGACGTTTTCCCGCACAGTTATCCGGCGGACAAAAACAACGGGTTGCGCTGGCCAGGGCACTGGCGGTTGATCCTCATATCCTGCTGCTGGATGAACCTTTTGGTGCGCTGGACGCTCAGGTACGTAAAGAATTACGCCGCTGGTTACGCCAGTTACACGAAGAACTGCAATTCACCAGCGTGTTCGTGACTCATGACCAGGAAGAAGCGATGGAGGTTGCAGACCGGATTGTGGTGATGAGTCAGGGAAATATAGAGCAGACCGGGACCCCGGAACAGGTCTGGCAGCAGCCTGTATCCCGTTTTGTACTTGAATTCCTCGGCGAAATTAACCGGCTGGAAGGCACCATGGCCGGTAATCAGTTACAGGTCGCAGGCCATCACTGGTCGCTGGCTGAGTTACCGGAAGTACAGGGCCAGGTTGAACTGTTTCTGCGCCCCTGGGAGACGGAGATCAGCCGTGAGTACTCAGCCAATACACCACTGGCGGTGAAGGTGGTTGAAGCCAGTCCGCGTGGTCATTTCTGGCAATTGCTGGTGCAGCCGTCGGGCTGGGAAGCCGCCGATCTGACCCTGGTCTGTGACGACGGACATACGCCGCCATCGCGCGGTGAGCGCTTATATATTGGTGTGGATCAGGCGAGAATTTATCAGGGGCACCGGTTAATACAACCTGTTGCCTTTGCAGAAACTGCCTGATACTTTCGTTACCTGGTCTGTAAAACAGCCTGGCGCTTTCACCGCGGACAGGCTGTTTTCGTTTTTATAGGCAGGGATCCCCGTGATAACTCTGGAAAGTACCATAGGTAATACCCCTTTAATCAGTTTGCAGCGGCTGGTCGCGGATAACGGCAGTCAGGTGCTGGTTAAACTGGAAGGTAATAATCCGGCCGGTTCGGTAAAAGACCGGGCGGCGTATTCGATGATACAGCAGGCGGAATGTCGTGGTGATATTGCGCCGGGCGATACTCTGATAGAGGCGACCAGTGGCAATACGGGTATCGCCTTAGCAATGATTGCGGCCATGAAAGGGTACCGGATGAAGTTACTGATGCCGGATAATATGAGCCCTGAACGCCAGGCGGCGATGAAAGCTTATGGCGCAGAACTGATACTGGTCAGCCAGCAACAGGGAGGAATAGAGGGTGCCCGTGATTTAGCCGCGGCAATGGCAGCCAGAGGTGAAGGCAAGGTACTGGATCAGTTTAATAATCCTGATAATCCTCTGGGGCATTTTATGACCACCGGGCCGGAGATTTGGCAGCAGACAGGGGGCCGGCTGACGCATTTTGTTTCCAGCATGGGGACAACGGGGACTATCAGCGGAGTGGGACGTTATCTTAAACAGCAGGATTCTGCGGTACAGGTGATAGGTCTGCAGCCTGAAGAGGGGGCGCAGATCCCGGGGATCCGCCGCTGGTCTGCAGCCTACCGGCCGGGTATTTTTCAGCCGCAATGGGTCGACAGAACCATCGATATGTCAGAAGCCCTGGCGACAGAAACCATGCGTAATCTGGCAAGGCTGGAAGGTATTTTTTGCGGTATGAGTTCCGGCGGGGCAGTGGCCGGTGCACTACAGATTGCCGCGGCCACGCCCGGTGCGAAAGTTGTCGCTATTATTTGTGATCGCGGCGATCGTTACCTCTCCACCGGGGTCTATGAATAGCAAATTATACAGCCGCAGACAGGGCATCATGTAAGGATAGTGAAAATACTGCGGTAACCCGCGCGGGATCGGGTCAGAATGGCGTTATTTTACAGAAAGAGAACGTTTATGAAGATTTTGCTGGTTGATGATGATCATGAACTGGGCAGTATGCTTAGTCAGTATCTTGAAGGTGAAGGTTTTAGCAACGCACTGGTGATGACCGGAAAAGAGGCTATCACCAGTGCGCTCTCAGGCCAGTACAGTGCGATGATCCTCGATATTATGCTGCCAGATATGAGTGGTATTGATGTATTGCGGCAGGTGCGCCATAGCAGCCGCTTACCGGTGATTATGCTGACCGCCAAAGGGGACAATATTGACCGGGTGATCGGGCTGGAGATGGGGGCAGATGATTATGTCCCTAAACCCTGCTATCCCAGAGAACTGGTTGCCCGTCTGCGTTCTGTGATGCGACGTTTTGATGAACAGCCCGCCAGGGAAGAGAAAAAAGAACAGCTTATTCACGGTGATTTGTCCCTGGACCCGGCGACCCGCGTATCCTCATGGAAAGGTCAGGCATTTGATCTTACCGCGTCGGAATTTAATCTGCTGGAACTGTTGCTGGCTGCCAGTGACCGGGTGGTATCAAAAGATGAACTTTCTGAAAAAGCCCTTGGTCGCCAGCGCGAAGCCTATGACCGCAGTGTTGATGTCCATGTCAGTAATATCCGGCAAAAGCTGAGTAAACTGACTAACGACCAACTGAATATCGAGACCGTGCGCAGCATTGGTTATCGTATCCGATGAACTATGATTATCCGGGACGCCTGTTCTGGAAAATGTTACTGGGGTTTATGCTGGTCTTTCTGGTGATCAGCCAGTTTTTATGGCTGGGATTCAGCCTGCTGGGATCAGAACCCCCGGAGCAACAGTTATTGAGACAGACATTAAGTCTGCAGCTGGATCAGGCGGCTAAACAGGTTGAACTACATGGGCCGGCGGGACTTGAGCAGGCAGAAGCCGAATGGCCGGCAGTGCTGCGCTCGGTGACACAGTTACAGCTGGCGAGTGAACGTCCTGAATCTCCCGGCGGCCCGCCTCCGGATCGCCTGACCCGGCAGGTAACGGCACCGGATAATACAGACTATGTGATTTCTATGGATATGCATGCAGACCATCCGCGAAGACGGGGCGGTACTTTGCCTGTTATCCAGCGTTTTCTGCATATACCGATGCCGGTGGTTGTGTTTGCTATCCCGATGGGATTACTGTTCAGTCTGTTACTGGCCTGGAATCTGACCCGGCCAATGCGGCAGTTACGGGAAGGGTTTCGTCATATTTCCAGCGGTGATCTGTCGGTTCGTTTATTCGGCAAAATGCAGCGCCGGCACGATGAATTTTCGGTGGTGGCACGCGATTTTGATGCCATGGTGGAACGGTTAGATGTGCTGGTAAAAGCCCGTGAAGAGTTATTACATGATATCTCCCATGAGTTGCGTACTCCGCTGGCGCGTTTACAGCTGGCAACCGCACTGGCCCGCCAGTCACCCGATAATGTATATGACTCGCTGGAACGCATTGATAACGAAGCCCGCAAGCTGGACAAAATGATCGGTGAACTGCTGACGTTTTCCCGCGCAGAACATGCCCATATGGTGCGCGAACAATATTTTGAACTGACCAGTTTACTGGATGCGGTGGTGGCTGATGCACGTTTCGAAGCTCAGGTTCCGCAGGTAGATATTCATGTCAGTTATGATGAGAATGCCGATTTTATGGTACAGGGTAACGCTGAAATGGTCCGGCGTTGTATCGAAAATGTACTGAGAAATGCCTTGCGGTTCTCTTCGGCCGGACAGTCCATTGATATTATTCTGCAGGCAGAACAGGAGTGGCTGACAATAGTTATCCGCGATCAGGGGCCAGGGGTAGAGCCGGATAAACTATCGAGTATTTTCGACCCCTTTGTGCGGGTTGCATCCGCGCAGTCAGGTAAGGGGTACGGGCTGGGGCTGGCGATTGTACGTAAAGTGATACTGGCACATCATGGGGAGGTCAGGGCCGGTAACCGGCCAGGAGGCGGTCTGGAGATCTCACTGCGGTTACCCCACTGGCATCCGCAATAAGTCAGGTCGTCGGCAGCATTTCGCTCCCGGTGTCTATTTTTTTGCGGTTGCCGGCAGACAGACTAATGTGACGCCGGCGATCACCAATAATATGCCCGTCAGGGTTTTTAACGAAAACTCATCTCCCTGCAGACCCAGCGCTAATGCCAGTGCCCAGACAACAATATAACTCAGGCTGAGCAGTGCATAAGCTTTACTGAGTGGCAGGTATTTTAAGGTCAGGTACCAGCAGCCCATTGATAAAGCATACCCGGCCAGCCCGGCGAACAGAAAACCGGTGGCGGAAAGATGTTGCAGGAAAAACAGACCGGTTTCGCTTATGCCAAGGCCGGACGGTAAACTGCTCATGGCGTATTTCATCGCCAGCTGGGCGAAACTGACCAGTAAGACACTGCACAGTGCCGGAAGATAGCCCATCAGATAGCCCCGCTAAGCAGAATTATTCCGGCTACAATCAGACCGGTGCCGCACCAGTGGCGCGGGCTGACGGGTTCATGCCATATCCAGCGGGCGGCGAGGGTGATCCAGATAAAGTTCATACTCAGCATCGGGTAGGCGATCCCTACGGGTAAGGCACGTAATACCAGCAGCCATAACAACATGGCCACGCCAAGACAGAGTATAGCCAGCCCCAGCCAAAGCAACAGATGCTGGTGGCGGGGACGGCCAGGCCGCGCAGAGGCGGCCTGTTTCTGACATAGCTGTCCCAGGCAGCTTAACAGACTGGACAGCAGCAGTAAGGCATAGGTCATTTCTTCGGACCATATTCAACATACAGCAGACGACCTTGCTGATAGCTGAAATCAGGTGCCGGTAGCTGCATTTGATCAAGGTCCTTGTTTTTCGGTAACAGGAATACCATCGATACCCCTTGCTGACGACGGGTAGCCAGCCAGTCAGGGAATTGCTGACGGGTGATCAATCGTCCTTTTCCGTCCGGATACGCCAGTCCGTAACGCATTTCTCCCGACTCATCAAACAGGTTAATATCCTGACGTTTTAACTGCCAGGCGATGCCGGAAGCGATACCGACATTTTCCGCCAGAATATAGTGACTGCGAGCCATCCGGTGACTGATTTGGTTAAGGAAGTCTTGTGGCTGTTTAGCATCACGGATACGTTCAGGAATGGTATAACCTACGGTCAGCACCAGCACTAACGGGCAGAGCACTGCCGCACACCAGCGTTTTTCGGGGCGCAGTAAGGTTATCAGCCCGATCACAGCCCAGAACAGAAACGCCAGTAATGCCAGTAGCAAACCGGTAATTTCATGGGGAGCAAATAACGGGTGTGACGGCATCAGATAGCTGACCAGTAGCGCAGTGACACCCAGCAGGCCAAATAACAGATTGATCCAGCCATTCGCCGTGGCACTGTGTTTTATCTGCTGGTAAGTGCGACAGGCAACATTTGCCAGCAGAATGGCCAGCGGGGCAAAGCAGGGCAGGATATAAGTCGGTAATTTGCCTTTTGCGATACTGAAAAACAGAAACGGCATCACTGCCCAGCCCAGCAGGTAGACTGCCCCGTGGTTTTGATGGCGTTGCTGCCAGCCGCTTTTCAGGGCTGCTGGCAGGTAACCCAGCCACGGCAGTGTGCCGGCCAGTAATACCGGAACGTAATACCAGAACGGTGCCTTATGCTGTGCATCAGATTCGGCAAAACGCTGAATATGTTCCACCCAGAAGAAATAGTGCCAGAAGTCAGGTTCACGGGCATTAATCGCCAGGGCCCAGGGCAAGGTAATCAGTGTTGCGCTGATGACTGCCAGCGGGCCGTAGATCAGAACTTCCCGCCAGCGGCGGGTGACAATAACCCACGGAATAATACTGATAACAGGAATGGCCAGCGCCAGGAAACCTTTGGTCATCACTCCCATACCGCAGGTCAGTCCTAACAGCAGATAAGCGATAGCCCTTTTTCCCGGGGTTTCGGCACTGGCTGCCAGCCAGAACGCGGCCATAGCAGCTGTCATCCACAGGGTAATCATCGGGTCCAGAACTGCATAAGTACCAATGGCGTATACCAGCATGCAACTCAGATAGATGACGGCAGAAAAGACAGTAATCCGGCGATCCTGCCAGATACGTGAGGCTATCCAACTGACCAGCAACGCGCTGACAGTAATTGAGAATACCGAACCAAATCGTACCGCAAAGTTATTGTGGCCGAACAACAACTGGCTGATATTGTTAATCCAGTAGCCGGCGATCGGTTTTTCAAAATAGCGCAGGCCAAAGAAATGCGGCACCACCCAGTTATGGTTTGCCAGCATTTCTCTGCTGATTTCCGCGTAACGGAACTCGTCCGGTTGCCAGAGAGACCGGAACTCCAGCGGCAGAAGATAGCTGAGTGCGTAAAGCACCAGCAGGGTAAATCCGTATTTTGTTGCTTTCATTGGTTTAACGCCGGGGTAGAAGAGTTTGACATCCCAGCCAGCCCTCACGGCCAGGCAGGGTACCACGGATAATTTTGCCGACAGGCAGTGAAAGTTCAGATTCAGGTAATAACTGGCTGAGCGGAACGAATTCAATCCCTTCCTCGCGGGCCATACCCAGCAACCGGATAAAATCCTCCAGCCCGATAATCCCTTCCACTTCTGCATGGATGGTATAGACCGGTGTTCCTGTGTCGTTGTGCATGGCATCAAGGATAAAACGGTTGAAGTTTTCAGCGGTGACCTGACTACCGACGACTTCATCCCAGGTGGGTAGTGTCACCGGGATCTGTACTGTACCGGGGGTGGATTCAGTGAGTTGCGGGCGGAACGGGGTGGTTCCCCTGCAGTCACTGTTATAACGAAAGCCAAACGGCTGCTTGGCTTTAACGACCCGCTGGTCAGCACGCCATCCTGCCACGGCGGAGCAGGTCACAGGGATACCGGTTATCGCTTCCAGCGCTTGTTTGCCGCGCTGGATTTGTGCAGATAACCGGGGGATTTTCCAGACACCTGCCCACATCTGCCAGGCATGATGATCCCAGGCGTGTAAGCCGGTTTCATGCTGTTGTGCTGCCCTGCGGATGATATCTGCATTTCCCTGACCAATCAGCCGGCCTGGCCAGGCGGTGCCGGCCAGCAGGATATCCCAGCCATACAATGACGGAGCGCCGGAGCGCAGCATTTTCCAGAGAAATTGCGGTTTAATCAGGCGCCATAAATGGCGCCCCATATTGTCCGGGCCGACACTAAAGAAAATGCTGGATCTGACCCCGGCATTTTCCATGGCATCCAGCAGCGCGGGGACACCGTGGCGGGTTCCCCGCCAGGTATCAACATCGATGCGCAGGCCCACTTTTTTCATTGGATCTGATCCGGGGTAGTGACTGTTTTCAGGAAGAAATCCAGTGTCTGTTCGACAGTTTTTTCCATTTCGATTTCCGGGGTCCAGTCCAGTAAACGACGGGCATTACGGATATCGGGTTTACGATGTTCCACATCCTGATACCCTTTACCGTAATAGCTGCTGCTTTCAATTTCACGGAATCCGGCAAACGGCGGGAAGTTATCACGCAGTGGATGCCGTTCGAAACAGCGGTACAGCATTTCTGCCAGTTCACGGATACTTGCTTCATTTTCCGGGTTACCGATGTTGATAATCTGGCCGTCACATTTACCGTTTTTATTTTCGATAATCCGGAACAGCGCTTCAATACCATCGCTGATATCAGTAAAGCAGCGTTTCTGGGCACCGCCATCAACCAGTTTGATTGGTGACCCTTCAACCAGATTAAGAATTAACTGGGTAATCGCACGGGAGCTGCCGATACGGGCTGAGTTCAGGCTGTCCAGGCGTGGCCCCATCCAGTTAAACGGACGGAACAGGGTGAAACGCAGATCTTCTTTTTCACCATAAGCCCAGATAACCCGATCCAGTAACTGTTTAGAAACCGAATAGATCCAGCGTTGTTTATTAATTGGCCCGACCACCAGATTGGAATTATCTTCATCAAAGGTCTTATCGGTACACATACCGTAGACTTCTGAGGTGGAAGGGAAAATGATACGTTTTTTGTATTTGACGCAACCACGGATTATTTTCAGGTTTTCTTCAAAGTCCAGTTCAAATACCCGCAACGGATTACGTGTGTATTCTACCGGTGTGGCAATGGCGACCAGCGGTAAAATGACATCACATTTTTTAATGTGGTAGTCAATCCATTCCGTGTGAATAGTAATGTCGCCTTCGACAAAATGGAAACGTTCATTCGACAGGAAGCGGCCAATAGCATCAGAACCGATATCCATACCAAAGACTTCGTAGTTATCGTCCTGTAACAGGCGTTCGGTCAGATGGTTACCGATAAAGCCATTCACACCGAGGATCAAGACGCGGGTGCGCTTTTTCACCGAGGTTACCGGCTGGCTGCTGAGCAGGGCACCTTCAACCAGACCCAGGGTATTGGCCAGCTCTGAACCCTGCATATAAACGCTGTTGTCTGTCTGACCGGTGACGACCTCCAGAGCCCCCTCAGCGGTCGCAATAATCAGAGGGGACGTTGAGAGAATTTTCCCCGGAACCGCCACCGGCAGGTCCTGGTGTACTCTGGATTTCCAGACGATAAAACGTGTAGTACCCACATAACCGAACGCACCAGGCCAGGGCTCACTGACAGCCCTTACCAGGTTATGCAGTTCTGTGGCGGTTTTAGTCCAGTCGAGTTTTCCATCCGCAGGCGTTCTGCGACCTACATAGGTGGCATTTTTTTCATCCTGCGGTGTCAGGGTGTGCTGACCGGCTTCAATCAGTGGTAACTGTTCTGCCAGCAATTGTTTGGCTGTATGGGTCAGTTTTTTATGCAGACGCAGGACATCATCGTTGGGATCGATAGAGACTTTGTGCTGACCTGCAATATCACCGGCATCCGCGCGCGTCACCATCTGATGCAGGGTAACACCGGTTTCGGTTTCGCCGTTCACCAGTACCCAGTTCAGCGGAGCGCGGCCACGATAGCGTGGCAGCAATGAACCGTGCAGATTAAACGCACCCTGCTGAGGAATGGCCAGGATTTCATCGCAAATCAGGTCACGGTAATAAAAAGAAAAAATAATGTCCGGTGCGCTTTGTTTAATCCGTTCAATCCACAATGGATGGTTAACATTTTCCGGGGAGAATACCGGGATATTATGTTCAGCAGCCAGATGAGCGACGGAACCGAAAAAGTGATTTTCTCCGGGGTTATCAAGGTGAGTATAGATAGCCGCAATCTGATAACCGGCGTCAATCAGAGCCTTAACACCAACACATCCCATGTCATGGTAAGCAAAGACAATAGCTTTCATTATAATTCTTCCTCAGTATCTGTAGTTGAAGCTGTGGCGTGATTGACGACACGCTGCACGAAATAGCGCGGACGGGCACGGACATCACTGTAAATCCGGCCGATATATTCGCCGAGTAATCCCATGCCGATAAACTGTGCGCCAATAAAAATAAATAAAATCGCGAATAAGCTGAAGACCCCTTCGGCACCCCAGCGGGCGCCGAAGATTAAGCGCAGTACCACCAACAGGAAGGCGAACAGGAATCCGGAGCAGGCAATCAGTGCACCAACCACACTGAGCATACGCAGCGGGGTGGTGGTCAGGCAGGTCACCAGGTCATACATCAGGTTAATCAGCCGCATAAAGCTGTATTTTGACGTACCATGCTCCCGCTCTGCATGCAGTACCGGAATTTCAGTCGTATGACGGGCAAAGGTATTCGCCAGAATCGGAATAAAAGTACTTCTTTCCTGGCAGTGCAGCATCGCCTCGATAATCGGGCGGCGATAGGCGCGTAACATACAGCCGTAGTCACCCATAGCCTTACCGGTGGTACTCTGGATAAGACGGTTAATCATTTTTGAAGCAATTTTACGGAACGGGCTGTCCTGACGATTCTGACGAACGGTACCTACCACGTCATAGCCTTGTTCTGCAGTAGTCACCAGCCGCGGAATTTCCTCTGGCGGGTTTTGCAGGTCGGCATCCAGAGTGATAATCAGATCTCCGGTAACATAGCTGAAGCCAGCCATAATTGCCGAGTGTTGTCCGTAGTTACGGTTCAGTAATACCGCCACGATATGGCTGTCAGGCTGCTCTGCTGCATCAATAATCAGCTGTGCGGATTCATCACTGCTGCCATCATCAACCAGCAGAATTTCATAGGGTTTAGCCAATTGTTCACAGGCGGCTGAGGTCCGGGAGATCAGTACTGGCAGACTTTCCTGTTCGTTATACACAGGGATAACGACCGATACTTTTTTTACAACATAAGAATTTAGCATTTCAGCTCTCTGCAATTTCATGAATAGCGGCAATAACTCTGCTGCAATCCTCGTCTGTCATATCCGGGAACAAGGGGATAGAACAGATACGATCACTGTTCCATTCAGTGGCGGGGAGGGATAATGACGGAAAGCGTTCGCGGTAGTACTTCTGGGTATGTACTGCCCGGAAGTGTAATCCGGTACCGATATTTCTCTCTTTCAGCTGCTGCATAAACTGATCGCGGTTCAGACCGCAGCGTTGTGGATCAATACGCAGTACAAACAGATGCCAGGCGTGCTGATGTGGCCATTCAGGCAGAGCCAGTGGCTGGAAAGGCGTATCAGCCAGTTCGCGTAAATAGCGTTGTGCGATAGCTTCACGACGGGCATTGATCTGCGGTAGTTTAGTTAACTGGTTCAGGGCAATCGCCGCCTGAATATCCGTCAGGTTATATTTGAAGCCCGGGGTAATCACTTCGGCCTGAGGCTTGCGGCCGAGGGTTTCCCGGTCGAAGGCGTCGACGCCCAGTCCGTGGAACTTCAGTGTTCTTATCCGGTTAGCCAGTTCATCATCTTCTGTAACGATCAGGCCACCTTCAGCACAGGTGACGTTCTTAATCGCGTGGAAAGAAAAAATAGCGGTCTGGCGGTAGCCGACATGTCTGCCCTTGTAATAACAGCCTGCGGCATGGGCGGCATCTTCGATCACCGGGATATTATGCTGTCTGGCAATGGCATGGATTGCGTCCAGATCGACCGGAGCACCGGCAAAATGGACAGGGATAATAGCTTTGGTACGCGGGGTAATGGCAGCTTCAATGGCCTGCGGAGTTACCATCAGGGTCTGCGGGTCAACATCGACCATCACTGGCTCTGCACCCAGCAGAGAAATCATATTGGCGGTAGATACCCAGGTCAGGGACGGGGTAATCACCTCATCTCCCGGACCTATTCCTAATGCCATTAGAGTGACATGCATACCCCCGGTAGCTGAGCTTACGGCAATGGCATGACGGGCACCGGTTAACTGACAGAATTCAGCTTCCAGTGCCTGATTTTTCGGTCCGGTGGTTATCCAGCCTGATTGCAGCACTTCACGAATTGCCGTGACATCATCTTCATTCAGTGCTGGTCTGGAAAAGGGGAGAAAGTCTGTCATAAGTTTTCCTGGCATTAACTTTAGTACTCACAAAGAGGTAGTACGTATTCCATAACAAATGAATACATGTCTGATGACTGCGATTTTATCTTTGCAGGGATATATCGACCTTCAACAGACAAGCAATGGTTTAATTCAGGCTGATGAATTTACTCCTGTATGATAACGCACTTAAAAAAAAGTTCATGTAGTTGAATAGAATAATTTTATTTATTTTTCCTGCCATAAAAAATTAATCTTTTCTTAATCCTTTATCAGTAATAATAGTTAAATAAAGAGTAAATGAAACTAATATTTCCTGGTTTTTTTTAAATCAACCCTCATTTTTCTGCGGTATGTCATTGACAAAATCCGGCAGTAGTCTACGCCTGTATGCCCTTATCGCCCGCGGGGTGGTGGTAGTCAGGCAACACTCCGATAAGTAAAAATTATTATTTAAGTTCAGCTCCCCCTGTTACGGGAGGCAATATGTTTTTTGCAGGTTGTTAATCGTTATCTGAGTGTTATTGTGCGGTCGCAATGCTTATCCGGAGAGGGGTTACGGACTATATTGACAGTACGGGAGTGGCGGAAAAAATCATGCCAGATTTAAATGAAAATCACGTTATGAAATCATATGACATTATTTTATGTATAATTGTATCAATTAATTATTTATGAAGGTGAGCTGTAACTGAAAAATGAATTTCTCCTGAAGCTGACCGCCGGGAGGACAACCAGACAAAATAACCGGAGCTTTTATGTCTGTGAATAACGACTGGAAAGGGAGTGTTATTAAAAGAAAACCAGCCAGAATGAATGCATTCTGGCTGGCGGTGTACGGATGGCGTCAGCCACCAGCTATTTTTTTATACGGATTACCGGAGTCTCTCCGGCAATGACCTGACCCGTCAGTTTCTGCAGTTCTTTAATTTCGTCCATATTAGAGATAACCACCGGAGTCAGTGTCGATTTGGCTTTCTCTTCCAGTAACGGAAGATCAAACTCGATAACCACATCGCCTTTACTGACTTTTTGCCCTTCAGCAGCAATGCGTTTAAAACCTTCACCTTTCAGCTCAACCGTATCGATACCAAAGTGAACGAACAACTCGATACCGCTATCAGATTCGATGGAGAAAGCATGGTTTGTTTCAAAAATTTTACCAATGGTTCCGTCGACCGGCGCAACCATTTTGTTTCCGTCAGGCCGGATAGCAACACCATCACCGACAATCTTCTCTGCAAAAACCACGTCAGGTACATCTTCAATATTAACAATCTCGCCAGACAGAGGAGCGACGATATCGATAGTACCAGAGGTACTTTCTGCTTTGTCGCCAAATAATTTAGAAAACAATCCCATGATCTTCTCCTGAGCAGTATTTTCGGGCTTGCGTATTGCAGACTAACAGAGAGTTTTTTCTTTAATGAATTGGTCCACCAGCTTCATTAAGTCTTCTGCGGTAGGCTGTTCCAGAGCCTGTTCTGCTAACGCTTTAACGTCCCCAAAATTCGTATTGCGAATAATTTTTTTGATACGTGGAATTGAAATGGCACTCATACTGAACTCGTCCAGCCCCATTCCCAGTAATAATAGTGTAGCACGTTCATCACCTGCTAACTCGCCGCACATCCCGGTCCATTTGCCTTCAGCATGTGAAGAGTCAATAACCTGTTTGATCAGCCCCAGTACAGAAGGACTCATCGGATTATAGAGATGTGAAATTCTATCATTACCACGATCGACGGCCAGAGTATACTGGGTAAGGTCGTTAGTCCCGATACTAAAGAAATCGACTTCTTTGGCAAGATGGCGTGAAATCACGGCTGATGCAGGAGTTTCTACCATGATTCCGATTTCGATGCTTTCATCAAAACTTTTACCTTCGTCACGTAATTGACTTTTAAGTAGCTCAATTTCGTTTTTCAGGAAGCGGACTTCTTCAACAGAGATGATCATCGGGAACATGATACGCAGCTTACCGAAACTGGAGGCACGTAAAATTGCCCGCAGCTGGGCATGAAGGATCTCTTTGCGGTCCATAGCAATACGTATGGCGCGCCAGCCGAGAAACGGGTTATCTTCTTTCGGCAGATTCATATATGGCAGATCTTTATCGCCACCAATATCCATGGTCCGGACGATAACCGCCTGAGAACCCATGGCTTCAGCAACCGCTTTATAGGCTGCGAACTGTTCTTCTTCAGAAGGCAGGGAGTCGCGGTCCATAAACAAAAACTCGGTACGGTACAGACCAACGCCCTCGGCACCATTACGCTCGGCACCTGCCACATCTCTTACGGTACCGATATTTGCACAAACTTCTACCTGATGACCGTCCAGGGTTATCGCCGGCAGATCTTTCAGCTTAGCCATGTCGGCTTTTTCGCTAAGATATTGTTCCTGGATATCTTTCAGGCCGGCCAGTACTTCTGCGGTCGGGTTGATATAGACCTGGTTATTCACACCGTCCAGCACCAGAAAATCACCATTGCTGACCTGGCTGGTGACGTCACCGGTTCCGACAATTGCCGGTAATTCAAGGGAGCGGGCCATAATAGAAGTATGGGACGTTCTGCCACCGAGGTCGGTAATAAAACCAAGCACTTTTTGCAGATTTAACTGGGCAGTTTCTGAAGGGGTCAGATCTCTGGCGACCAGAATAACTTCTTCGGTAATTGCGCTTAAATCGACAATATTCAGGCCCAGAATATTCTGCAGTAACCGCTTACCAATATCACGGACATCAGCAGCACGCTCTTTCAGGTATTCATCATCAAGGTCTTCCAGAGCGATAGCCTGACTTTCGATTACCTTCTGCGCAGCCGCATCGGCTGAGTAGTGATCCTTCCTGATAAGATCAATAATTTCCTGTTCCAGCTCTTCATCTTCCAGCAGCATGATATGTCCTTCGAAGATGGCAGCCTTCTCTGCACCGAAAGTTTCACCGGCTTTGATTCTTATGGCTTCCAGCTGGGTGGCAGCCTTGCTGCGGCCCTCGAGAAAACGGGCCACTTCCGGCTCTGCCTGAGCATCAGTGATTTTGTGCTGGTTGATGACGATCTCATCTTCTTTCAGCAGCAGAGCTTTGCCAAAAGCGATACCGGGTGACGCGAGAATACCTGAAATCATAATCTTACCTTTAAGTACGATGGCCAAAAAGAATGACGGGGTGCCATTTTCCGTAACAACAACAATCTACGGAAAAATAGCGCAGACAGTTTGTCCGCGATCAATACCTATACATTGTTTGTGTTAAATCTGCACCCTTTGCGCAGAAAAGCAACGATTATTCCAGCTCAGCCATTAGTTTTACTAAATGTTCGACCGCCTGCTGTTCATCTTCACCTTCCGCCGCCAGGGTGATGACCGTTCCCTGAGTTAACCCCAGGGTTTGCAGCTTAAACAGGCTTTTGGCACTGGCAGATTTGCCATTGGAAGTGACGGTAATTTCTGACTGGAAAGCTTTAGCTTCTTTTACGAATTGTGCAGCAGGGCGGGTATGTAAACCATTAGGTGCTGTGATAGTGACTTCTTGCTGGAACATTTTATTTCCCCAACGTTATCAGAGTTTATTATAGGTATCAGCACCGGGGACGGTTCCCCCGCAGAACTGTTACCCTATACACGTATAAAAAAAATGTTACATGCGGATGGCAGGCCGGGTTTATCAGGATAACCGGACTGATGCCGTCAGCCTGCGGGCCATTATGCCGCCGTTTTTAATTATGCCCTATCAGTAATTGTGCTGGTTTTGATCCGCTTCTAACAATGACTAATTATTTTAGGCTTCTAAATAAATAGTAGCGTGATAGCAGAACCGCCGGCAGTAAATCAATCTGATGTAGGGTAAAAGTGAGATCCAGAGCACAAAAAAAGCACCGCAAGGGTGCTTTAGTCGTTATCTGAACTGAGGGTTCGCTCGGAACTCAATGTTACTGATTCAGTTCTTTTTCCGTAAACAGGTCAGCAAAAAGTGCGGTACTCAGATAGCGTTCGCCGGAAGAAGGCAGAATAACAACGATAGTTTTATCCGCAAATTCAGGTTCTTGCTGTAGCTGAACCGCCGCAGCGACAGCCGCACCGGAAGAAATCCCCGCAAGAATACCTTCCGATTCCATTAACTGGCGGGCAGTTAAGATAGCATCTTCGTTAGTAATCGTTGCCACACGGTCAACCAGCGACAGGTCGAGATTTTCCGGAATAAAGCCGGCACCGATACCCTGAATTTTATGCGGACCTGGTTTGATTTCTTCACCGGCCAGCGCCTGGGTAATGACCGGAGAGTCAGTCGGCTCGACAGCCACACTGACCAGCGATTTTTTGCCTTTGGTATTTTTCAGGTAACGGCTGACGCCTGTCAGGGTGCCGCCGGTGCCAACACCAGCAATAAAGACATCCACCTCACCATCCGTATCCTCCCAGATTTCCGGGCCGGTAGTCTGCTCATGGATTTCCGGGTTTGCCGGGTTACTGAACTGTTGCAGCAGGACATATTTTGCCGGATTGGTCGCGACAATTTCTTCTGCTTTGGCGATTGCACCTTTCATTCCCTGGGCGCCATTGGTCAGCACCAGGTTGGCACCCAGTGCTTTAAGAAGTTTGCGTCTCTCCACTGACATTGTTTCCGGCATCGTCAGTGTCAGCTTATAGCCACGGGCTGCTGCAACATAGGCCAGCGCAATACCGGTATTACCACTGGTCGGCTCAACCAGTTCGACGCCGGGTTTCAGGATACCGCGTTTCTCCGCATCCCAAATCATGTTGGCACCGATACGACATTTTACGCTAAAGCTTGGATTACGCGATTCAACCTTCGCCAGAATACGCCCGTTACCAATACGGTTAAGTCTGACCAGTGGGGTATGGCCAATGGTTAACGAATTATCTTCGTAAATCTTACTCATAGCTTGTCCTTAACTATTTGAAATGTGGAGAACACAATGAGAATACGCTTTCTGTCGGGACAGTGAAGTAAAGAAATAGTATATCGTTATGTCAGGGGGCAATAACGCCCGGCGGGTTGTGTGCTTTTCGGGAAGCGTTACTGCCACGATACTGGTCAACCCACATTGCGGTTGCACCGCAGACTGCCACCGGCATGATCACCAGGTTAACCAGTGGTATCAGGGTGAACAGGCTGACGAGGGCCCCGAATTGCAGGTGAGCCGTTCTGTCGGCGGCCAGTGTCCGGCGCATATCACTAAAAGGGACCCGGTGGTTATCAAACGGATAGTCACAGTACTGTATGGCCATCATCCAGGCACCAAACATGAACCATAACACAGGGGCCAGGGTCTGGCCGATCAGCGGAATAAAATGCACCAATAGCAGAATAAGTGCCCGTGGCAGATAATATCTGAGTTTTTGCCATTCACGCAGCATCACCCGTGGCAAATCTTTAATCAGTCCTGCCCAGCCGCTGTCAGGTATATTCTGGCCCGTAAGCCGGTTTTCCAGCTGTTCGGCGAGTAAGCCGCAAAAAGGTGCCGCAATCCAGTTTGCCAGGGTCGAAAAAAAGTATCCGAAAATCAGCAATAACGACAGGATAGCCAATGGCCAGAGTAAATAATTGAGCCACTGCAGCCAGCCGGGAACATGCCCGAGTAAACGCGGGATCCACTGTTCAAGGCGAAAAAATAACCAGCTAAAGGCTGAGCCGACGAACAGAATATTGACCAGCAGGGGAACTATCACATAGCGACGGATGCCGGGTAAGGTTGCCAGTTGCCAGCCCTGACGAAAATAGCCGATACCATTTATCGTCGTACCGGAATTCCTGTTCTGCATTACATTATTCTCCTTATTACACTCAATGCGCATCATAACCTTGTTCTGTCACCGGATAAGTAAATTTTTGTTTGAAAAAGCAGCAGTTACACGATAGATATCAGATAATTTGTCAGAAAGTACTAAGCAGACTTGCACTTGTCGGGCCTGGCAAATACATTTAAGGGTAAAGGTGCCTTTAGCAAGGCAAGGTATTGGAACAACAGAGAATACAATGATGCAGGATTTGCGTCTGATATTAATCGTTGTTGGTGCGGTTGCCATCGTTGCACTTCTCCTTCATGGTCTTTGGACCAATCGTAAGGAGCGGTCTTCCGTGTTTCGCGACCGCCCACACAAACGTTTAAAACAACGTGACAATGATGAGCTCAGTGTCGAAGAAGAACAAGGTGTTGCTGATTTTCGTGCCAGCCGCGAACATCATGAAGAAGAGCCTGTTTATCCTTCTCAGGATAAACGTTCTGAAAATACGCCTGCACCGGCCCCGGCCGCAAAAACGTCGTTACGCCATCGTCAGGAACCGGTCGCTGATCCGTTAATGGATAGCGCTCCCGGTCACGAGTCTGCGCCTGTCCGGCAGCCGTCTGAAGTATCCCATGACAATGAGATTGCTGATCAACCACTACATCAGCCGCAAGCACCTGTCTCTCAGCCGGTAACGCACAACTTTAGTCCTGAACCGGTGGCAGAGCCGTCACAGCAACCTGTGGCTGCTGAACCGGCAGCGCCTGCAGAGATAACTCCGGCTGAGGAACCCGACGCGGTCCCGGCGGCACCTGAACCCGCCCCTGAAGCAGCGAAACCTGCTGCCAAAGAGGCTGTGCTGGTATTACACGTTGCAGCGCATACCGGGGGCGAGCTAAACGGTGAAACCCTGCTGCAGGCAATTTTACAGGCCGGTTTCCAGTTTGGTGAAATGAACATTTTCCACCGCCATCTGAATCCGTCGGGCAGTGGTCCGGTATTATTCAGCCTGGCCAATATGCTGAAACCCGGTTCTTTTGATCCGGATCTGATGGGCGACTTCACCACTCCCGGTGTCTCTGTATTTATGATGGTGCCTTCGTATGGTGATGCCCATCAGAACTTTAAGCTGATGCTGCAGTCTGCACAGCGGATTGCCGATGATGTCGGTGCGGTTGTACTGGATGACGAACGCCGGATGATGACACCACAAAAACTGGAACTGTATAAATCACGGATCCGGGAAGTTACCGGGCTCAGTTAACCTTATTTACCGGTCATTATAACCCCCGCTTGTCGGGGGTTTTTTATCTTATGGGGTAGTATGAACGACATCCTGCAACAGCTAAATAAGCTACGTACACAGTTACGTCATCACGAGTATCTTTATCATGTGCTGGATGCACCTGAAATCCCTGATGCTGAATACGATAAACTGATGCAGGCGCTGAAAGCGCTCGAAGAACAACATCCGGAATTAGTCACCCGCGATTCACCGACCCAGAGGGTAGGGGCGACACCGGTGTCAGCGTTTGAACAGGTACGTCATGAAGTACCGATGCTGTCACTGGATAATGTGTTTGATGAACAGGGGTTTCTGGCGTTTAACAAACGAATTACTGACCGTTTAAAAGATCAGTCAGGGACAGATTATTGCTGTGAGCTGAAACTTGATGGGCTGGCTGTCAGCCTGTTATACGTCGGGGGGGAACTGGTGCAGGCCG
The DNA here is from genome assembly GCF_018257525.1 of Tatumella sp. JGM130. Taxonomy (NCBI): domain Bacteria; kingdom Pseudomonadati; phylum Pseudomonadota; class Gammaproteobacteria; order Enterobacterales; family Erwiniaceae; genus Tatumella; species Tatumella sp. JGM130. The sequence goes on from NZ_JAERJS010000017.1 coordinate 27,876, forward strand.
CGACCCGCGGGGACGGGACTACCGGTGAGAATATTACGGAAAACGTCCGTACCATCCGGGCAATTCCACTGCGTTTACGGGGGGAGAATATACCCGCCCGGCTGGAAGTGCGTGGTGAAGTTTTTATCCGTCAGCAGGGGTTTGAACAACTGAATGAGGCAGCCCGCAAAAGCGGCGGTAAAATTTTTGCGAACCCGCGTAATGCGGCGGCAGGTTCATTGCGCCAGCTGGATCCTAAAATTACCGGCAAACGTCCCCTGACTTTTTACTGTTATGGTATCGGTATTGCTGAAGGCGGCAGCCTTGCGGACGGACACTACCAACGCTTGCAGCAGCTAAAACACTGGGGGCTGCCGGTTAATGAACTGGTCCGTGTTTGCCACAACCCGCAGGAGGTACTGGCATTTTATCAGCGTATCGCTGAACTGCGTCCGTCGCTGGGATTTGATATCGACGGCGTAGTGATCAAAGTTAATTCACTGGCATTACAGGAACAACTCGGCTTCGTGGCCAGGGCTCCGCGCTGGGCGACCGCCTTCAAATTTCCTGCTCAGGAGCAAATCACTACCGTGCGTGATGTGGAGTTTCAGGTAGGGCGCACCGGCGCAATTACCCCGGTGGCTCGTCTTGAACCAGTACAGGTTGCCGGGGTTATGGTCAGTAATGCCACCCTGCATAATGCAGATGAGATTGCCCGTCTCGGCATTCGTATTGGTGATACGGTGGTTATCCGCCGTGCCGGGGATGTTATTCCGCAGATCGTTAATGTTGTTTTGGATGAGCGTCCGTCCGACACCCGCGAAATCGTTTTCCCGCAACACTGTCCCGTCTGTGGTTCCGATGTTGAACGTACAGAAGGCGAAGCCGTCACCCGCTGCAGCGGCGGGCTGATCTGCGGAGCACAGCGCAAAGAAGCGCTCAAACATTTCGTATCGCGCAGGGCGCTGGATGTTGACGGAATGGGCGATAAGATTATCGATCAACTGGTAGAAAAGGAATATGTGCATACCCCCGCGGACCTGTTTCGTCTGAGTGCCGGTAAACTGACCGGGCTTGACCGGCTGGGACCAAAATCGGCACAGAATATTATCGATGCGTTGCAGAAAGCGAAACAGACAACCTTACCCCGTTTTCTTTATGCGTTAGGGATCCGCGAAGTCGGAGAAGCTACGGCACGCAGCCTGGCGTCGCACTTTACCGGTTTACCGGCGTTAATGGATGCCCCTTTAGAGGCGCTGACCGAGGTGGCCGATGTGGGCCCGATTGTGGCCAGTCATGTCCGTCATTTTATGGATGAAGAAAGCAACCGCGAAGTGATCCGTCAGCTGGTAGACGATATTGGTATTGAATGGCCGCAGCTGCCGTCACAGCCGCTACCGGCAGCAGATAACCCGTTCGCCGGTAAAACCGTGGTACTGACAGGGTCACTGAGTCAGATGACACGTGATGAAGCAAAAGACCGGCTGACAGCACTGGGCGCCAGGGTCAGCGGCAGTGTATCTAAAAAAACCGATTTGCTGATTGCCGGGGAAGCGGCAGGCTCCAAACTGGAAAAAGCCAATTCGCTGGGAATTACGGTATTAGATGAGCAGCAAATGATTGATTTACTGGGAGGCTGATTCTGGAAAAGCAGGATTTAATCGCACTGGCGAATACCCGAATGCCCTTCGGTAAATACCAGGGCAGGGTGCTGATTGATTTACCTGAGGAATATTTACTGTGGTTTGCCCGCAAAGAAATTTTCCCGCAGGGATATCCCGGTGAGCTCCTGCAACTGGCGCTGACGATAAAAATCGAAGGGTTGCAGGGATTAGTCGACCCGTTGCGTCAGCAGCCCTGACGCACTCTGTTTTACAGCGTGCGCCAGGGGAGAGACTAACCGGCGGTTACGCCTGTGGCCGGCGTATCGCCAAATACGGAATAGCGGGGCAGAGATATTTGCTGCTGGTTCTGCCATCCGCCGCCCAGTGCTTTATATAATGCCACCAGATCTGTCGCAGTCTCTGCCTGAACCTGCACCAGCTGTTGCTGAGTGGCGGATAGCTGGCGCTGGGCATCCAGCACATCAATATAGCTATTTATTCCTTTCGCATAACCTTCTTCAGAGAGTGAAAACGCGTGCTGCAGGGCGTCAGCGGACGCCTGCAGTGATATCAGTTGCTGTTGATCGGCACGGTAACTGACCAGCGCATTCTCTGCATCCTGTAAGGCGGTTAATACTGTCTGACGGTAGCTGAGAGCTGCTTCAGCCTGTTGCGCCCTGGTCAGTCTGACTTCTGATACCAGTTGTCCGCCCCTGAATATCGGCAGTGAGATCCCCGGACCAATACTGTAAAAATGGCTGCTCCAGTTATCGAGGTAGCCGGCATCGGTATTTCTGACACCAAGCTGGCCTGTCAGTGAGACGTCGGGGAACAGTTGCGCGACAGAAACACCAATAGCGGCTGTTCGGGCATGCAGTATTGCTTCTGCCTGACGGATATCAGGACGGCGACGGGCCAGTTCCGCAGGTACCCCGACACCGACGACCGCCGGCAGTGCCGGTAACGGACGCACAGTTTGCAGCTCGTTATCCAGTGCTCCCGGGGCTTGCCCTGATAATACCGCCAGGCCGTTCATTGCCTGGCTGATAAGTGACCGGTAACCGGGTAACTGTGCCTGCAGCGCGGTAACGCGGGCGGTCGCATTCTCAAGATTTGCGGCCGGAGCCAGTCCGTGCTCCAGCTGACTGGCTGTCAGTTGTTGTGTCTGCTGTGCAATATCAATTTGCTGCTCAATCACTTTTACCGTTGCCTGGGCTGCACGTAACTGCAGATAGGTGCGGGCGACTTCGGCTTCCAGAGACACCAGAGCATCGTTATGCTGTTCGGTTGCCGCCTGCTGCTCTGCCTGTGCCATCTCGGTCTGGCGCCGCGCTTTTCCCCACAGGTCAAGTTCCCAGCTGGCATCGAACCCTCCCTGATAAAAACTAACGCTGCCACTGGTTTTATCTAACAGGCTGGTTTGCTGGTCCGTCAGGTTGTCATAGGCATGATGTGATTTCAGTATTCCCTTTAGCCCGGCTTGCTGTCGTGCATAGCTCGCCTGAGCATCCAGGGTCGGGAGCAACGTTCCGCTGGCCTGAGTGACCTGTTCACGGGCTCCTGCAATACGCAGAACCGTTTGTTGCAGGGTCAGGTTTCCGCCGATCGCCCGGCGAATCAGGCTGTTGAGCAGCGGATCGTTAAAGTTTTTCCACCAGTCTGTCGCAGGATCAGCTGATGATGGTCTTGATTGTTGCGAGGAAGACAGCTGCTGCCATTGATCCGGCAGGTGATTGACCGGAGGACTGAAGTCAGGTCCGACACTACAGCCAGCCAGTGACAGGCTGATAAACAGCGTGCTTAGCCGGTAACGGACAGGTTGCATAGTTATTTCCTTCATGAGTGGCCTTCTGCACTGCCTTCACTTTTTACCGGAGCCAGTAACAGACAGAATGGGATCATTACCAGTCCTGCCAGACAGAACCCGGAGAATACATCGACGTAAGCCAGGAAACGTGCCTGGCTGATCATTTGTTGATATAACTGCCCTGCGGCCAGCAAACTGCTATCCCCGGCGATACTGGTAAAGTTTTTTATGGCAAAGGCCATCCGGGTAACGGCCTGATTAAACGGCTGATCGAGGAGGCTCATATGGCCGGAAAGATAGGCTGAGTGCACCTGTTGTCGTTCGGTGATCGCGGCTGTTGAAACGGAGATACCGATTGATCCGGCGACGTTACGGAACATCGTAAACAGTGCTGAGGCATCCCCATTCAGCCGCTGAGGCAGACTGATAAAAGCGATAGTCGTTAAAGGGACAAATAAGAAGCCTAAGCCGACAGACTGGATACTGCGCATAATGACCAGCGAGGTAAAATCGAGACCCGGAGTCAGGGTCAGGGCTGAATAGTAAAACGAGGCGGCCAGACAGATAAATCCGGCTATAATGATATAGCGTGTCTGAACGACAGGCATCAGCCGCAGCACCACAGGGATTGTCAGGATAATACAGATAGCCCCCGGCGTCAGCACCAGCCCCGCCAGGGTGGCGGTATAGCCGAGATCCTGCTGTGCCAGCTGCGGAATCACCACCGAACTGCCATATAAAATAAATGCCATGACTGCCATCAGCAAACCGGCTACCCGGAAGTTACGGTCACGCATCACCAGGATATCAACCACCGGTTTTCGGGCGTATATCAGCCAGTATATTGCCCCGATAATCCCTGTCGCAGCCAGTACCGCGAAGACAATAATAAACGGTGAACTGAACCAGTCTGCATCTTCCCCGCGGTCGAGGAATACCTGTAAACAGCCAAGACCTAACGTAATCAGGCTGATACCAATATAGTCAATACTGAGGGTCCCTTTGGCGGCTTTTCTTTCCCATGGCGGATCTTCCAGTAACTGGTATATGGCGAGGGTTGCGATAATGCCGATAGGAATATTAATAAAGAAAATCCAGCGCCAGCTGTAGTTATCGGTGATCCATCCCCCCAGTGTCGGGCCGATGACTGGCGCGACAATAATGGCAATCGAGGACAAGCCAAAGGCTTTTCCGCGGTCTTTCTTACTGAAATAATCCAGCAAAACCGATTGCTGGACGGGCTGCAGCCCGCCACCGAAAAATCCCTGCAAAATACGGAACAGAATCAGTTGCCAGAGTTCGGTAGCAATACCGCACAGGAATGAACACAGGGTGAACATCACAATACACAGCAGGAAATAATTTTTTCTGCCGAAATACCGGCTGAGGAAGGCGGATATAGGCAGTACAATCCCGTTTGCCACCAGATAAGACGTCAGCACCCAGGTTGATTCGTCGTAGCTGGAAGACAGTGAGCCAGCCACATGGGGCAGAGCCACGTTGACAATGGTGGTATCCAGTACTTCCATAAATACCGCCAGGGTAACGGTCAGGGCAACCATCCACGGGTTAGCGGAGGGTCGCCAGCTGGCGGGGGCACTGATGGCACTCATTGCACTCTCACCTCAGGCTCGGCTGACAATCCCAGAGGTAACGGCCGGTCGGGATCAAGGCCTTTATCAATCACAATTTTCACCGGAACCCGCTGTACTATTTTGACAAAATTACCGGTGGCATTTTCTGCCGGAAACGCAGAGAAGCGCGAACCTGTCCCCATCTGAATACTGTCCACATGGCCTTGTAACTTCAGGTCCGGCCAGGCATCGATACTGATATTGACAGCATCTCCCGGTTTCATATATTGCAGCTGTGATTCTTTAAAGTTAGCAGTGATCCAGATATCCGGAGAGACGAGGGAAAACAAGGCGGTTCCGGCCTGCACCAGACTTCCCTGTTGTATATTTCTGCGGGTCACATAACCGCTGAAGGGGGCCAACAGCCGGGTGTAAGAAAGGTTCAGGGTGGCGGTTTCCAGCCCGGCCTGTGCTTCACTGACCTGCTGCTGGCGTGCCTCGACATTGGTTTCCTGCTGGCGGATCTGTAAGGCGACCTGTGACGCAATCGCGACCTGTGCAGAAGCGTTCTGATATTCCGCCTGTGCTGAACGCCAGCGGGCTGTGGCACTATCAATATTGGTCTGGGTGGTTGCCTTAGGATCGACGCCGTGCTGACGACGATAAGCAGCTTCTGCATTCTGCAATTCAGCGCCGGCACGAGCCCGGGCGGCGAGAGCCTGCTCCCGCTGAGCCGGATACCGGACTCTGGAAAGTGTCAGTTGTGCCTCTGCCTGCTGTAACTGTGCCATAGCCAGCCCTAGCTGCGCACGGGCCTGATCGAGCTGTGCTGTTGCGTCCCGTGGGTCAATTTCGGCCAGCAGCTGACCTTTGCTGACTTTCTGATTATCCCTGACCAGTAAGCGGACAATATAGCCGGAGGTTTTAGGTGCGATGATGACCGCATTACCGTCAGTAAAGGCATCATCAGTGGTTTCTGTACCACGGTTGATCAGCCAGAACACCAGCGCAGTGGCCAGCAGAAGGATGACAATCATTGCCAGAATAATCAGTGGTTTTTTACCGGGACGTTTCCGCGGCTCGGCGGAATCTGTCTGCGTGCTTTCTGCCTGATCAGCCGCAGACCAGGGAGTATCCGCGGACGGACCGGCATTGTCGCCATGAGTTTGTTTCATTTTTTTCCTGCCATTAAAAAGGGGAACAACAATCCTGAACGCCCGGAGTAATTTTTTTATAGGGTGGTGAATAAGGGCTGGCCCAGTGAGGTAATACTCAGAGGATTACGGATATAACTATCAGAAAAATCAGCGGGAATAAATACTTTCCGCGTAACACTCTGCTACGCGGAAAGCCGGATAATGCGTAAATACGCCCCCTCAAAAGGGGCGGTGGATTATTTTCTGGCGGGTGCTGGCTGTAATGGCTGGTCAGTTTCTGCCCGTTGCTGATGGCTTTTCTTATAGCGCTGGGCAATAAATGAGCATGCCATTAATTGCACCTGATGGAACACCATTAATGGCAGTACGATAATCCCTACGGTACTGGCCGGAAATAAAATATTTGCCATCGGAACGCCATTTGCCAGGCTTTTCTTTGAACCACAGAACAGAATTGTGATTTCGTCCGGCCGACTGAAACCAAAGGCACGGGCCGCCACCACGTTGATCACCAATACCACTGACAGCAGCAGTACACTGCCTGCCACAATCCATGCCAGGGTGCTGATGCCAACCTGATGCCAGATGCCGTTAACCACGGCTTCGCTGAAGGCAGAATAGACAACCAGTAAAATGGACGTCTGGTCCGTTTTACCAATCAGACTGCGGTGCTTCTCAACCCAGCCGGCAATCCAGCGGCGTGAGAAGTGGCCCAGCAGGAAAGGCACCAGTAACTGCAGCATGATTTTACCAATTTGCTCCACACCATTGCCTGGCATACCGCTATGGACATTCATCACCAGGTTGACCAGCAGCGGAGAAATAAACACCCCCAGCAGGCTGGATGCGGAAGCACTGCATACGGCTGCCGCTACATTCCCGCCGGCCATTGACGTAAACGCGATGGAAGACTGGACGGTGGCAGGCAGTATGCACAGATAGATAAAGCCGGTATAAATTTCCGGAGCAACATCGACCGGATGCCACCAGACCAGCAGCAGCCCGAGAATCGGAAATATGACGAAGGTACTGAATAAGATCCATAAATGCAGCCGCCAGTGGCTGCTGCCGGCAATAATTTTATCCCGTGACAGCTTGGCGCCATGCATAAAAAACAGTAAGGCGATAGCTGCGGTGGTAAGCCATTCGAAAAAAGGGACGAACCCGCCTTTGGCAGGTAAAAAAGTCGCAAGCAGTACAGTGATAATCAGTTTGATCATCATCGGGTCAAGACGAAAGAAGCCCATCGGTAATTTCCGGTCTGAAATAAAAAACATTGTGCTGTATCAGAGCTTAGAAATAAAATTGATTTATTAAATCAATCTATGAATTAAATAAATGAATTATACCCTCAGACAGTTAAAAGTGTTTGCTACCGTCGCCAGTCAGGGAAGTTTCAGCCTGGCAGGACAGATTATTGGCCTTAGTCAGTCGGCGGTCAGCCACAGCATTAAACAGCTGGAGTCTGAAATAGGCGTGAAACTGCTGGACAGGACAACCCGCGAGGTACTGCTGACCCATGCCGGGCAACGGCTGGCATCACGGTTAACTGTTCAGCTGGAAGAGCTGAACAGTACCTTACTGGAACTACGCCGTTATGGCGGGCAGCGCAGTGGCACCGTGCGGCTGGCAGCGAGTCAGACGATTTCGGCACGGCTGATGCCTTTATGTCTGGCGGAAGCCCGGGAATGTTATCCGGAAATTCGTTTATTGTTGCAGGACAGTGTTCAGCAGTCGGTATTGCAGAGTGTACGTAATGCGACAGTTGATTTTGGCATTGTGATTGATCCCCGTGGCGAAGAGTTTGACTCCCAGCCAGTATTGTCTGATCCCTTTTTACTGCTCTGCCGGGACGACGATCCCCTGAATCAGATCCCTGTTGTCGGATGGCACCACCTGCAGGGACGACGGATGGTATTGCAGGATTATGCGTCAGGCAGCAGAATTTTAGTGGATCGTATTTTTCAGCAACAGCAGATCAGCCCGGAAATTGTGCAGCAGGTCGGACATCCTGTCACGCTGTATCCGATGGTTGAAGCAGGTATTGGCATCAGTATTCTGCCGGGGCTGGCTTTGCCATTACCGGCCGGCAGCCGTTTACGGGTGCGCCGGATTATGCCGGAAGTCTGCCGCACGCTGATGCTGATCCGGCGAAAAAACCGTTCTCTGAGTCCGGCCGCGGAGGCTATCTGGGCACTGGTCTGTGAGCAGGCAGAAAAGTTAAACGGAGAACGGCCGTTATTACCGGACAGCTAATCGCCGGTACATGAGGGATAGCGGTTTTTTCTGAAGACGGAAACAAAAAAAGCACCCGAAGGTGCTTTTTTGTCAATCTGGTGGGTGATGACGGGTTCGAACCGCCGACCCCCTCCTTGTAAGGGAGGTGCTCTACCAACTGAGCTAATCACCCAAATTTTTCCGGACACTTTCCCGGGAGGTCAGTGACTGTACGTTAAGCCAGTAATTGTCCTGTAAACGAAAAAAGCAACCGCAGGGGGCTCTTTTCTGAATTGGTGGGTCGTGCAGGATTCGAACCTGCGACCAATTGATTAAAAGTCAACTGCTCTACCAACTGAGCTAACGACCCGAGTGGTGGGTGATGACGGGTTCGAACCGCCGACCCCCTCCTTGTAAGGGAGGTGCTCTACCAACTGAGCTAATCACCCCCGCTGTGTGGAGTCGCATTATAGGGATAGTTGAATATGAGTCAACGATTTTTCTGAGTAAAATGTTTGTTCGTCTTAAAAGTAGCCATCCTGCGGTGCTTTCACACAAAATGTTTATTTTTTTGCCATAAAGTACCGATAAAGGCAGATCACCGGGCTGGCAATGATTGAGGATTCACTGCCAGGTGTTAAAATGAAATCACGGAATCCTGCATTTTTTCTGGTTTCTATCATTTGTGATCGAAAACCCGCGTCCTAAGGCAATGTTTAATGAAGATTAAAACCCGTTTTGCGCCAAGTCCTACCGGCTATCTGCATGTTGGCGGTGCCCGCACTGCTCTGTATTCATGGTTATATGCCCGCCATAATAAAGGCGAATTTGTTCTGCGTATCGAAGATACGGATCTGGAACGTTCCACTCCCGAAGCAATAGAAGCAATTATGGACGGGATGAACTGGCTGGGTCTGGACTGGGATGAAGGTCCTTATTACCAGACCAAACGTTTTGATCGTTACAACCAGGTGATTGACGAAATGCTGGTCGCCGGGACAGCTTATAAATGCTATTGCCCGAAGGAACGACTGGAAGCGTTACGTGAAGAGCAGATGGCTAACGGTGAAAAGCCCCGCTACGATGGCCGCTGCCGCGACAGTCATCAACATCACAGTGATGATGAACCCTGTGTGGTGCGCTTCCGTAACCCACAGGAAGGCTCGGTGATCTTTGATGATCAAATCCGTGGTCCTATTGAATTCAGCAATCAGGAGCTGGATGATTTGATTATCCGTCGTACCGATGGTTCGCCGACGTATAATTTCTGTGTGGTGATTGATGACTGGGATATGGAAATTACCCATGTGATCCGTGGTGAAGACCATATTAACAACACCCCCCGTCAGATTAATATTCTGAAAGCTATCGGGGCACAGGTGCCTGTTTACGCACACGTTTCAATGATCCTCGGCGATGACGGTAAAAAACTGTCCAAGCGCCACGGTGCTGTCGGGGTAATGCAATACCGTGATGACGGCTATTTACCAGAGGCGTTACTTAACTATCTGGTGCGTATGGGCTGGGCACATGGTGATCAGGAAATTTTCTCTGTTGCAGAAATGACCGAATTTTTCCGCCTGGAAGCGGTCAGCAAGTCTGCCAGTGCATTTAATACTGAGAAGCTGCAGTGGCTGAACCATCATTATATTAATACGCTGCCGCCTGAATATGTTGCCACTCATCTGCAATGGCACATTGAGCAGCAAAATATTAACACCTCAACCGGTCCTCAACTGACTGAACTGGTTAAATTGCTGGGCGAACGCTGTAAGACTCTGAAAGAGATTGCCGAAAGCTGCCGCTATTTCTATGAAGACTTCACTGCGTTTGATGCCGATGCGGCTAAAAAACATCTGCGTCCGGTAGCACGCCAGCCACTGGCCCTGGCCGCGGAAAAACTGGCTGCTATTACTGAGTGGACAGCAGAAAATGTTCATCAGGCTATTCAGGACACGGCTGCTGAACTGGAAGTGGGTATGGGTAAGGTCGGGATGCCGCTACGGGTCGCCGTTACCGGTGCCGGGCAATCCCCGGCGCTGGATGTCACCATTACCGCGATTGGCCAGCAGCGTAGTATTGCGCGTATTCAGCAGGCGCTGGCCTTTATAAGCGAACGCGAAGCGCAGGCGTAACGTCAAAAACCTCCGGAAACCTTCGGGCTTCCGGGGGTTTTTACTCAGCAGACTCAATGCCCAGCTTCTTCAGCATTCCTTTTATCCCTTCCCGTAACAGTAAACGGCTCAGCTGATCTTTTTCGTGATGACTCATCTGATTAATGCTGCCGATTAATAATCCGGCGAGCGGATCTTTATCAGCAAAATAATGGCCGGCCGGTTCTGAAATATGACGGATAGAGCGCAGAAATGCCTCCACGCCATCATCGATATGGATTAGTCTCGCTTTCCCGCCCTGAACACCGGGTTTGGGGAGAGTGGCCCAGCCTTCACGCTTTATCCATTTATTAATTGTCTGGCGGCTGTAACCCGTTTCCAGTGCGAGCTCTTCAGGTGTCATCCATTCCTTTTTCACGGTATATCCCTTTCCTGGTTAATGTGACAATGGCAATTAACTGAGAAAGGTAACGTGAACATGTAAAAAAGAAAAGCGCTTCACTGCGGAGCTATGGGCTGTTTCACTTTTTTGCAGCTGCCTGCTGTTGCTGACTTCTTGTTCCGTCCGGATAAATTAACCACAGACTCTGGCGGCTTTTTCATCAATCAGTCACAAACAGGTAATTTGCCGTTGACAGCTATTGGCCGGTTTCATATTATGCCGTCCGTCAGGCCAGCCCTGACAACTTTTCGGCGCGGGGGTATAGCTCAGCTGGGAGAGCGCTTGCATGGCATGCAAGAGGTCAGCGGTTCGATCCCGCTTATCTCCACCACTCCGGAATTATTTTTTTCTCTTCTGCTTTTTTAGCTAAAACTCCCGTGATATCCCCTGATTGTTTAACTCTTCCTCAGTGTTGTTTGTTCTGTGTTTTCCGTTACCTCGTCCGGTACGACTGGCCCGCGCAAAGTCACTGTATTGTATTATTTTTATTATTTACTACAGTTAACAGCAGGTTATTAACAAATACTGAGATGAATCCATGAAAGTGAAGGGAATTAACACCGGTTTCTTTGTACTGCTGTTGGTACTGAGTACCCTGGCGTTCTTTATGGTCATCAGGCCATATTACTCGGCAATTTTTTGGGCCGTTCTGCTTGCCTTGCTGTTTTATCCGCTGAAAACGCGGATCAGAAAATGGCTCGGTGATAAAAACGGCTTATCAGCACTACTGACCTTACTGATTATCTGCCTGATTGTGTTTATCCCTTGTGTGATAGTGATGACGTCACTGGCGTATGAGGGTAACCAGCTGTATACCAGCCTTCAGCAGAATAATCAGGCATTTTCTTCGTCCGTAACAACCGCAATAAATCATTTGCCGGGATCGGTGCAGACATTCCTGAACCGTTATGACCTGACGAATGTTGATAAACTGCAGCAGAAAATTTCAGCGCTGGCGATGGAGGGCAGTCATACCCTGGCCAACAGTGCCCTGGTGATTGGCCAGGGGACCTTCAGTTTTACAGTAGGCTTTGTCATTATGCTGTACCTGCTGTTTTTCTTCCTCAAAGACGGTGCTTACCTGATTGGCCTGCTGTTAGATGCTCTGCCATTAAGCCGCTATATGAAACATCATCTGCTAAAAAAACTATCAGCCGTTTCAAAAGCAACAGTAAAAGGTACGGTGGTGGTTGCCCTGGTGCAGGGGGCGCTTGGTGGTCTGGCATTCTGGTTTCTCGGGGTGCAGGGCAGTGTACTCTGGGGGGCGCTGATGGCTTTCCTGTCGTTAGTCCCGGCCATCGGCTCGGCGATTATCTGGGCCCCGGTGGCTATTTACTTCCTGGCGGCCGGTCCCCTGTGGAAAGGGATATTTCTGGTGGTATTTTTCGTGGTGGTTATCGGTCTGGTGGATAATATCCTGCGGCCGTTACTGGTGGGTAAAGAGACCCGGATGCCTGATTATCTGGTACTGATTGCCACGCTGGGAGGCATGGAGCTGTTCGGGATTAATGGTTTTGTTATTGGCCCGTTAATTACCGCATTATTTATCGCCTGCTGGAATTTGTTCTCAGGACGCGATAATGCCGCAAATTCAGACCAACTGGATGCCGGATTCATTGCTGAAGGTCAGCAAGAGCAGTCACATTCCGGCCAGAAAGAAGACTGATTCTCCGGTATAACAGCGGATAAAGCCTGTGCCAGTGCACGGGCTTTTTCAATTTACCGGCAAGAATCTGTCTTTCGCCTGCAGCGTGCAACCTCTGGCGGTAATCAATGTCTTATCTGCGTAGTGAGTGAAACCGGTAATACCGGCAGATATTTTTCGGGCAGCGTAAAGCTGTATATAACAATAATAGTCATGGATGTTCACCCTGTGGCGGGCACTTTGCCGGGTAACAGGCTGATTACCCTTGTGACAGAACTCTTGCCTGGCGGTCGTCAGGCTGAATGATGATGGTGTATTAAATATAAAATGAAAATATTAGTTATTCGCAGAGACAATATCGGTGACTTAATCCTCACGACACCGCTGATCTCAGCGTTATCGCGCCATTTTGGCGGAAAAGTGGATGTGCTGGTAAATACGTACAATCAGTCGGTACTGGAGAACAACCCGCATATCGGTACGGTTCACTTGTACAGTAAATTGCATCACCGTCAGCATGGGCAGTCTGCCCTGGGGGTGATTTTACACCGGATAAAGACCTCCCTCAGTATCCGTCGTACCCGTTATGATGTGGCGATTGTCGCCAAAGAGCACTGGGATAAGCGTCCGCTGCAATGGGCAAAGTTATCCGGGGCTAAACGTATTATTGCTATCGGTGATAATACTCCGGCGATGGTGACAGACCCGGTAACGGTACCTGCGGGCCAGCAGCATATTGTCGAGTTACTCTCGGCGCTGGCTGCTCCTCTGGGGGTCTCTCAGCCTCCGCGCGGTCTGGAGCTTTATCCGCGTGATAGTGAGATTGCAGCCCTGCGCCAGCGTTTGCATCCCGGTGATGAACTGCCGGTGTACGGTATTCAGATCAGCGCCCGTAAACTCAGCCAGCGCTGGCCGGCAGAAAAATTTATCGACTTTATGCATAATATTGCCGCCCGCCACCCTTGTCGTTTCCTGCTGTTCTGGTCGCCCGGTTCTGCGGATAATAAAGCCCACCCGGGAGATGATGAAAAAGCTCAGCAAATACAGCAAGCCTGCGGTGATATTGCCCTGACTGCAGTACATACTTCCGGATTACGTGAACTGATTGCCGGTATGTCATTATGTCAGCAAATTCTGACCAGTGATGGCGGGGCACTGCATGTGGCCGCCGGGGTTAATGTCCCGACGGTTGCCATGTTCGGTGACAGTGATGCCTGGTTCTGGGGCCCCTGGGGAGTGCCGGCTGAGGTCATCGAAGCACCGAATCGCGATGTTTCACAGTTGTCAGCAGAGCTGGTCGCTCAACGGTTTATGGCCTTACGCCAGCAGGTATTGTCGTCTCAGGAAGCCGCACCGGACAGTGCAGTTGCCTGACGGGGCAAAAAAACGGGACCCTCAGGGTCCCGTTAGGTGACTGCGTTATATGGCAGATTTACCAGGCCAGAATCAGGCCGGCAATTGAGGCAGACAGAATACTGACCAGGGTTGAACCATACAGTAACTTCAGACCGAAACGGGAAACTACATTTCCCTGATGCTCATTCAGGCCTTTAATAGCACCGGCAACGATGCCAATCGAAGAGAAATTAGCAAAAGAGACCAGGAATACGGACAGGATCCCTTCGGAACGCGGCGTCAGTTGCCCGACCATTTGTTTCAATTCCATCATGGCAACAAATTCGTTAGACACCAGTTTAGTGGCCATCACACTACCGACTTTCAATGCTTCATCGGCAGGTACGCCCATCAGCCAGGCAAAAGGGTAGAACAGATAGCCCAGTACCCCCTGGAAACTGATACCGAAAATAGTATTAAACAGTGCATTAACCGCCGAAATCAGGGCGATAAAACCGATCAGCATGGCTGCGACGATAATAGCCACCCGGAATCCGGCCAGAATATATTCCCCCAGCATTTCGAAGAAACTTTGCCCTTCATGAGTGTTTTGTAACTGCAAGTCCTCTTCATTTTCCACGTCATAAGGGTTAATCAGCGATAGCACGACGAAGGTACTGAACATATTCAGTATCAGTGCCGCGACCACATATTGCGGCTTCAGCATTGTCATATAAGCGCCGACAATTGACATGGAAACCGTTGACATCGCAGTGGCGGCCATTGTGTACATACGGTTACGTGACATCTTGCCGAGAATGTCTTTATAGGCAATAAAGTTCTCAGACTGCCCAAGGATCAGCGAGCTGACGGCATTAAACGATTCCAGTTTGCCCATCCCGTTGATTTTTGACAGTACAGTACCAATCACCCGAATCACCAGTGGCAGGATGCGGAAGTGTTGCAAAATACCAATCAACGCTGAGATAAACACAATCGGGCACAGCACATTAAGAAAGAAGAAAGCCAGCCCTTTATCGTTCATTCCGCCGAAGACAAAATTGGTCCCTTCCGCAGCGTATTTCAACAGGGTATCGAAGAAAGCAGCGAAGCCTCTGACCACCCCGAGGCCTGACTCAGAATGGAGGAAGAACCAGGCCAGCAGCACTTCGATCACCAGTAACTGAACAATGAAGCGTACACGAATTTTTTTCCTGTCTTTACTCACCAACAGGGCAAGTAAGGCGACCACCACCAGTGCCAGAATAAAATGAAAAATTTGGGACATACGGACTCCAATTTTGAGGAGAGTTATATTTTGCAATGTATTCTATGAAACGTGACATATAAAAACGAGAGCAAAAACCCATTATAAGTAAGAGATATCACTAATTTTCTGAAAACTGTTGCAAAGACCTCGTTTCCGGAACGTGGCGGATATTTTTTGTCCTGACAGATGTTAACCATATTTTTTAAGCAGATTACCTGCCTGTTAATAGTATGGTTGCCGGTAAAAGAGATTGCTCAAATTTTGTTAATCAGGTAACGTTATTTTCTTTTTATAGCCTTTGCTATACTTTTTAGCATAGTCTATTGAATCGATAATTATTACCGATTTAACGGCCATCCGGCTGGCGGGTAAAGTAAACCAACAGATCCTATTACGGGGAAGGCAGATGTCAGAAGGTCAGACCGCCGAAAGCAATAAAAAGCAGAGAAAAGTGAAGCTCGCGCTGATGGGCCCTGCATTCATTGCGGCGATCGGCTATATCGACCCGGGCAACTTTGCGACCAATATTCAGGCCGGTGCCAGCTATGGTTATCAGTTGCTGTGGGTTGTGGTCTGGGCAAATGTAATGGCAATGCTGATCCAGCTCCTCTCTGCAAAACTGGGGATTGCGACCGGCAAAAATCTCGCCGAGCATATCCGCGATCGTTTTCCGCGTCCAGCCGTGTGGTTTTACTGGGTGCAGGCAGAACTGATTGCGATGGCAACGGATCTGGCCGAGTTCATTGGCGCGGCCCTCGGGTTCAAATTACTGTTCGGCATCACTTTACTGCAGGGCGCGCTGATCACCGGGGTAGCGACATTCCTGATCCTGATGCTGCAAAGCCGCGGGCAGAAGCCGCTGGAATGGGTCATTGGTGGTATGTTGCTGTTCGTCGCCGTGGCCTATGTGGCAGAAATGTTTTTTTCTCAGCCGGATCCCGCCGGACTGATCAGGGGAATGGTAGTACCGGCATTACCGGACGGGAATGCGCTCTATCTGGCAGCAGGAGTCTTGGGGGCCACAATTATGCCCCATGTTATTTATCTGCACTCGGCCCTGACGCAGCGTGATGAAGGCGGGACCATGCACCAGCGTTATTCATCAACCAAGCTGGATGTAGCTGTGGCGATGACTATTGCCGGGTTTGTCAATCTGGCAATGATGGCGACCGCCGCGGCGGTGTTCCATTTCAACGGCCACACAGGCATTACCGAACTGGATGAGGCTTATCTGACCCTGAAACCGTTACTGGGTAATGCCGCGGCCCTGGTGTTTGGTCTGAGTCTGGTGACGGCAGGATTATCGTCTACCGTGGTCGGAACACTGGCCGGGCAGGTCGTCATGCAGGGCTTTATCCATTTTACCATCCCGTTATGGGTCCGCCGCGTAGTCACTATGTTGCCATCATTTATTGTGATCATTGCCGGTATGGATCCGACCCGGGTGCTGGTTCTGAGCCAGGTATTTCTCAGTTTCGGTATTGCCCTGGCACTGATCCCGTTACTGGCATTTACCGGTAACCGTCAGCTGATGGGCCCCCTGACAAACAGTAAGAAAATCCATCTCTGCGGTATTGTGATTGTGGTACTGGTAATAGTACTTAATGTGGTCGTACTGAGCGGAGAACTACCGGGGTTGTTATAGCTTGCTGTTATTACTGAATTTTTATTCCATGATATCATGCCTGCCGCCAGGCAGGCAAAACCGTGGTATAGTATTTTTTTTGCCGGTATTGCCCTTATTTTCCGGAATCAAGGTTTGTCCGCTCCGGCGACGTATATTCAGCCTGTTACCTATGTGCATTGGCGATGCAGCAAGGTATGGTAGATTACTGTGAAAATAATCAAGTGATTGCATCGGGTTATCTGATGTATATAAGATTTGAAGAAGGCGATACAGTCTTCATCATTAATTACCCCCAAGCGGAGTAGCATAAGAATGACAAACTATGCCCTGGTCGGCGATGTTGGCGGAACAAATGCCCGTCTGGCGTTGTGTGACGTGACTAACGGCAGCATCTCGCAGGCCAAAACATTCTCTACCGATGAATACCAGAGCCTGGAAGATGTTATCCGTCACTATCTGGCAGAACAGGAAGCAGTAACCTGTGCCTGTATTGCTATCGCCTGTCCGGTTAAAGATGACTGGATTGAAATGACCAACCACAGCTGGGCATTTTCGATCAGCGAAATGAAGCAGAACCTTGGTCTGGAACATTTGGAAGTGATTAACGACTTCACCGCCGTATCGATGGCGATCCCGATGCTGGGTGAGGACGATGTTATTCAGTTCGGTGGCGATAAACCAGTGAAAGACAAGCCTATTGCTATCTATGGTGCCGGTACCGGGCTGGGTGTCAGCCATCTGGTGCATGTTAATAAACGCTGGGTCAGTTTACCGGGTGAAGGCGGACACGTTGACTTCTCCTGCGGGACCGAAGAAGAAGATATGATCATGGGTGTACTGCGTGCCGAACGCGGACGTGTTTCGGCAGAGCGTGTGCTCTCGGGCAAAGGGCTGGTCAATATCTACCGGGCAATTGTCATTTCGGATAACCGGGAACCGGAAAAACTACAGCCTCAGGATGTCACTGAACGTGCTCTTTCCGGCAGCTGTACCGACTGTCGCCGTGCATTATCACTGTTTTGTGTGATTATGGGGCGTTTTGGCGGTAACCTGGCCCTGACACTGGGCACTTTCGGCGGGGTTTATATTGCCGGCGGGATCGTTCCGCGTTTCCTGGAATTTTTTAAAGCATCCGGTTTCCGTGCTGCGTTTGAAGATAAGGGCCGTTTCCGCTCTTACGTACAGGATATTCCGGTGTACCTGATCACTCATGATCAGACGGGTCTGCTGGGTGCGGGTGCGCATATGCGCCAGACTCTGGGCGTGGTGCTCTGATACTGCCTGATACTCCTGACCGGTACTGTCGGCAGGAGTATCATCTGCTACAAATTCATTAGCTGGCGGAATTCTTTTACTTTACTGCGGCTGACCGGTACCTGAAATTCAAGTTCGCGCAGTTTAATAATATAGGTATTATTAAACCACGGTTCGATCTCACTGATTTGGCTGAGGTTGACGCAAAATGACCGGTGGCAGCGGAAAAACTGATTTTCAGGCAATTTCTGATAAAACTCACTGATACTCATCGACATAATAAACTGCTCGCGCCGCGTGCAGACAATCGTCAGTTTCTCATGGGCTTCTGCGTAGCAGATATCATTAACATCCGTTACGATGATCCGGTCATCTTTGATCAGATTAATGGTCTGTTGCAGTCCATGATGATTCGGTGTGCTGGCGGACGGCCGCGGCAGCTGTTGCCACGATGTCAGCCTGCGTAACATACTGATAATACGTGATTCCTGATAAGGCTTGAGGATATAGTCAAACGCCTCCAGTTCAAAGGCTTCCACGGCATGATCTTTCCACGCAGTAATAAATACGATCAGCGGTTTTACCGCAAACAGGCTGATATTTTTGGCCAGCAGCATGCCGTCCAGTGACGGAATATTAATATCCAGAAAGATCACATCTGTCTGATGCTGCTGAAGATATTTCAGTACTTCCAGCCCGTCGCTGAAACAGGCATCAATGGTAATGTTACTGTGCTGTTGTATCATCCAGCGGAGTTCCTGCTGTGCCAGAAACTCGTCTTCGACAATAATGGCCTTCACGTCATATCCTCCGGACTGAATTGTCGTGTATCTGCTTTACTGGCAGAGGACGGTGAGTGTTTACGGACCGTAAAACTGATCTCGGTGCCGGGAGAAAGGCGGCGGATGTGCAGGCCCTCGCCGTACAGTAGCCGGACCCGGTGGTGGACATTCAGCAGACCAATTTTGTTGCCGGGCATCTCATTTTCATCCACCCGGCGAATAACATCTTCGCTGATGCCTTCGCCCGTATCGCGTACCGTAATAATTACCGTATCATCATCGTTACCTGCCCTGACACTGATGGTGACGACACCTTTCCCCTGTGAGCGCTGGATCCCATGCACAATGGCATTCTCGACTAATGGCTGTATCAGCAGGCTGGGGATCTTACAGGCGATATCCTCATCGATATCATAAATAACACTAAGCCGGTCGCCAAAACGTGCCTGTTCGATAGCAATATAATCCATGACCTGGTACAGCTCTTTACGGATATCAATCACTTCATCATCCTTAAGTTCGAGGTTATAACGCAGATAGCGGGACAGATTGATCACCAGCTGGCGGGCAGTATCAGGATTCATGCGGATAGATGACGAAATAGCATTCAATGCATTAAACAGAAAATGGGGATTAATTTTACTCTGCAGGGCACGAAGTTCGGCCTTATTTGCCATTTCACGTAATTGTTCGGCCCGCGACACCTCCAGCTGAGTAGAGATAATTTGTGACAGACCAACGGCCATCTCTTTCAGCGAACCGGTAATACGGTGTGCCCGCCGGTAATAGATTTTTAAGGTGCCTGCAACCTGACCTTTTTCCCGCAGCGGAATGACCAGAATCGAATGAATATCGCCGGTCCGGTAAGCTTCATCGTTATTACGGATAATAATATTGCCGCTGTTAATCGCCAGCAGGGTGGTCGGACTGAGGCTGACATTACCGGTCTGAAAATATTCTTCGCCGTAGCCAACATAGGCCAGAATTTCCTGGCGGTTGGTCAGCGCCACGGCATCCGCGTTAATATCATGGCGAATAATTTCACATACCTGACGCAGTGACTGGCTGTTGATATGACGGAACAGGGGCAGGGTCTTGTTAGCAATATCCAGCGCCAGTTTTGCCTGACGTGCCGCACGGGCTTCCCGTTCACCCTCCACACTTTGTACCAGCAGTACAATCAGGCCAATACTGGAAGAGCCGAGGATCATGGGCAGAGCAATTTCACTGACGATCTCTGTGCCGAGGCTGGCAGGACGTGCCAGCAGAACAATAAGTAGCATCGTCAGAATTTCACACAACATACCGCCGAGGATCCCGGCCCACCAGCGTCCGGAATTATCGATGTACCGGTAAATCAGCCCTGACACAATACCGGACAATACTGTGGTTATCAGGCATGGCACCGCAGTGACACCCTGCATATCTGTCAGAAAACGGTGTAATCCGGCAATGATTCCGGTGGCAATACCGACCCAGGGGCCAAACAGAATCCCTCCTGACATGACCGCGATAATACGCACATTGAGCAGGGAACCGTCGACATTGAGGCCAGACCAGGTGCTGAATACGGCAAACAGGGAAAATATCAGAGTGACCGCCAGTTTTTCGGTCAGCGTATAATCATCTTTTTGGAGCAGTTCACGGAAAGGGGCGGCACGGGTCAGGAAAAACAGACAAATCAGCATTAATGCTGCACGGTCAAAAACCGCCAGTAACTTATCAAGGTGTAAGAACATTGCGGCGGCCTCGGGGGAGCAGAGCAACAAGATATGGACCTATAATAAGAAAAATCCCTGCCCGGCACCAGCGCTTCACCGGCAACCCGCAGTCTGTTCCTGCCGTCAGCTCGCGCACAATCGGTGACGATTTTCCGTGGCCGGTTACTGACGCGGTGACTGGCCAGAAAGTGCTAACGCAGCCCGCAACAGTTCGGCGGGCTGCCACGAGCCTTGCGGGAGAAATTCTGGGAAATATATAATATACAGTGACTTATAGCTTAACCTTGCTGTGGTATGAAACAGCTGGTAACCGGATTACATCAAAGGTTATATTTTTGAAAATAACTTAAAATCTGGTTTTCCGGCGATGGTTATCAAACTAAAATTAGCCGTTTTCTGTCGCTGTAACTCTGATAAAGGTTCCCGCAGGGCGGAAAACTCGCCGGGAAATCCTCTGACACATAAAACAAAACAGGATACATTACGCGTGCCGGAGGATCTGACAGGTCAGTGGTCATCATGACAGGCCTGAACAAAGTCTGCCGGTATCTCCTGAATGTCCGGAATGGAGCTGCAGAATGAAAACATTATTAATGGCGGTTGATCGTCAGGCCTCAATGGCAGAAAAAATCATTAAAACGACCCTGCAAGAGGCGAGCGCCCATCAGGCGGAAGTAGTGATCATTTGTTGTGTGGCCGCCGATGATCTTTACGGCAATCAGCCGATAGAAATTGATACGGCCGAAAGCGGATCTTTATCGCTGAATGCGCTGGACAATCAAAACTCGGCAGAACAGATACTTCGTTATGCTCTGAATCCGTTTGCCGAAGCGGGTATTCCGGCCCGTGGATTAATTTGCAGTGGCGACCCTGCTGCCACGATCGTTGAACAGGCTGATCGTCTGAGTGCGTCAATGATCATTATGGGGCGTCGTCATCTCTCTTCGTTCAACCGAATACTGAAAGGGTCTGTCAGTGCAGCTGTCATTGAAAAAGCACATTGCCCGGTACTGGTTGACGTTACCAATGAGTCTTTATCCCCCCTATGACTGAAACGCTACTTCCCTCGCTGATTGCCCTGGTTATTACAGGGTTATTGCTGAGCTTGCTGGTACGCAAAAAATACCTGTCCCTGCGGGCAGGCCTGTTGCTGGTGATCTTACCGGTGCTGCTGGGAAATCTGGTCTGGTTTTATGTCTGTAAACCACAGCGTGATGCTGCACTGGCAGCACAACATTCTCTGGCGCAACTGGCAGCATTGCCCGGCTATCGGATCCTTAAACAGCAGGAACCCGCATTATGGCCGGTATTAGAACAGGCCTTCTTACATTCAGTCACCCGGGGAGAGAGTGTTCCTGAGGCTGCAGGGCAATTACGGGGGATGCTGGCAGATGTGGTTAACCAGCGTATTGGCCGCGCCAGTGATCAGGCAGTCATTGATTATATTACAGTTTCTGTTGATGAGATGCAGGCACTGGATAAAATCTCGGCCGAAGACTGTTTTCGTTTTCTGTATCCCCAGGTGAATGGCGGGGTGAATCTGGTTCAGTTACTGTCCCCGGCACTGAATGCCCGTGATGCACAGGCGATGGAACAATTATTGCTCACCAGTGAGGGGCCGGATAAACCGCTGGACAGAAAAATGGCCAGCGATACCCTGAAACAGGTTGTCACTGCCCTGTATACCCGCTGGGGTAATCAGTTGAAACAACTTAATGAACCCGGAGACACTTCATCGGATCATCAGACTCTGTGTGCGATGACAATTGATTTGTACCAGACCATTTTAAAACTGCCGGTGGCACAGTCGGCCAACCTGTTGCGTATGATGGTTGTCAGCGCCGATTAATCGCCGATTTTGT
This sequence comes from Tatumella sp. JGM130, assembly GCF_018257525.1. NCBI lineage: Bacteria > Pseudomonadati > Pseudomonadota > Gammaproteobacteria > Enterobacterales > Erwiniaceae > Tatumella > Tatumella sp. JGM130. The sequence goes on from NZ_JAERJS010000017.1 coordinate 50,266, forward strand.
GAACACCTCGCTTCCGCCGCAAGAATATTCCTATTTATCCGCAGGGTATCGCTATCACAGGAAAATCTGATTGGCAGGCGCTGCGGATAGTTTAGATTAATAATACTTAATTATTTACTCTGATAAGAATAGGCATGATCAAAAAGACACTGATGGCCGTGTGGTGTGGAGGCCTGATCACAGCATTACTCAGCGGATGTGCCCGCCAGTACCCGGGGGGGTATGCGCAGGTTGCGACAGATAAACCGTCACACAGTCTGCAGTTTCGTTACACACCCGGAGCCGTTGACTTGCCGGCACTGAACACTACCGTCAGAGACTATTGCCATCAGCATGGTTTTGACAAGGTTGAACCCCTCCCGGAACAAGACAGTGGCTGGCCGGGTGAAAAAACCCGCTGGTTCCAGTGCAATTATGGGATCAAAAATTAAGTCTGAACTGCTCCCCCCTGTACTGGGTGGGGGGATTATCCCGGACTCAGTGCTGTAATGCGGGGGCTGTAGCGGCGGGTGACAGTGCCGGCTGGCGGACAGTGACTGACAATATCAGGGAAGCCACCAGTAACACCATAATCAGTATAAAGGTCACCATAAAACCGCCAAACAGTGATGCCACCAGCGAGCCAAGAATACTGCCGATCCCAAACCCGAGGTAAATAACACCGTAGTTTTTTGCCAGATTATTCAGGCCGAAGAAATCGCTGACCAGTGACGGGAAGACGGTGATCGTTCCGCCGAAACTAAAGGCAATACAGGCAACAGACAGTAAAAAGGTATTTTCGTTGAGTCTGGTAAACAGCAGTAATGCCATGCCCGCCAGAGAAATCACCTGCGCCAGGGAAATAACACGGATACGCGGCAGTTTATCGGAGAGTACCCCGAGCACCAGACGCCCGGCCAGGTTAGCCACGGCAATCACAGTAACAGCATTCGCTGCGGTCAGTGCCGACAAATGGACCAGGTTCTGCCCGATATCTTTTGCAATCCCTATGACATACAGACCACTCATACAGGCGGTAAGGAACATCAGGGCCAGCATCCAGTATTGTGGCTGGCGTATTGCTTCAGCCAGGCTGAAATCGTTGGTGGTCAGCGTACCTGCTGGCTGCTCACTGCGCGGCGCATCATTCATCAGCAGTGCACCGGCAGTAATCATTAGCATGGTAATCACTCCCCAAATCATAAAGGTGTGTCCGAGGGTCTGGTGGGCCAGCAGATAACTGCAGATAAATTTAAACACCAGACTGCCCAGCCCGTAAGCACCAATCGCGCAGGCAGAGATCACCCCCCGGTGTTCAGGAAACCATTTAACACAGTTAGACAAGGTCAGCAGATAGCCTGCGCCTACGGCAACACCCACCAGAATACCGGCACTCAGGTAGAGCATCCATACGGATGATACGACGGCGGTCAGGAAAAAACCGATCGCCAGTAAAATACCGGCACCCAGAGTCACCCTGCGAACGCCGAAACGTTCCTGCAGCTTCCCGGCCATCGACGAGGCCAGAGCCAGGGTCAGACTGAGTACCCCGAAAGCGAGGGCCACCTGACTGACAGAGGCTGAAAGCTTTTCTGATAATGGCTGATTGAACAGGCTCCAGGTATATACAGAACCTAAAGCAAACTGGGTAATGATCGTCCCTGCTAAAGTCAGCCAGCGGCTGGCTGCGGGGGGATGGCTATTCATTTTCATTATTATGCTCGCGGAGATTTATGGTCTGCTTACAGAATAATTAATTACCACAATTTATGTGGGATTACACCATGAAGTGCCATTTTCGGGGAATGAAATGCCTGCGGCAGGGTATGAATGGCCTGCTCAGCCATTGATACCCTTACTATATCAGGCGATGCTGGTCCGTGGTCTGGCCGGCCGGCGGACAAACATAATCAGATTAGCCAGCGTGATAAATAACAACCCGGCGACTGAATGGGGCTGCCAGACAAAACCTTCATAGCGTGCCGAAATGGCGAGGGCGACCAGCGGGAATAACAGGGTGCACCAACTGGCCTTTGCCGCCCCAATCCGCGCCAGCAGGGTGAAATACGCCCCGAAGCCAAATACCGAACCGATAATTGCCAGGTAACTGACGGCGGCCAGCCAGCGATAGTCGAATGCAGGAGCCAGCGAATACCCCGCCACGATACTGACCATCGCCATCAGCAGTGCACCATACAGCATCGCATATCCGGTTGTTGTCAGCATATCCTGCTGCTGTCGCTGGTGACGGACACTCATCATATTACCCAGAGAAAACCCGAAAGTGCCCAGAGCACAGAGACCGATGCCGGCCAGTAAATGGGGCGAGTTATGATTTTCCATTAACCGGGGCCAGAACATCACCACCATTCCGCCGAGCCCGAGGAGCAGGGCCGGAAGAAATTGCCGCGGCGGTTTTTGCCGGAAAAAAAGCCAGCTGTTGAGCGTATTATAAATAACAGCCATAGAGAAAATAACCGACTCAAGGCCACTATTAATCCACCCGGCCGCATAATAGAAGCAGATAAAGTTAATACCAAAGGTACAGCATCCCTGTACTGCACAGCAGAAGTGAGTGTTAGCTGATAATTTTTTCAGGCGGCCGGTCAGCGTTAAGGCCATCAGCAGTACAGTGGCAGCCAGTAGAAACCGCCAGAAAACCGCGACCGGAACCGGAACCGCTGCGCTGTGTTGCTGGACAAAGATTCCTATCCAGGTGGTCCCCCAAATTATAACGACCGTAAAATAAAGTAATATGTTCATCTGTGTTTCTCCTTATTCCGGTCAGTATGCAGGGCAGGGGAGAGTGACAGCTTTTATTTTTCTGCGGTCAGCTTGCAGATCCCTGCGCTTTTTTTCGCGGATGCAGTAGCAGGACTGGCAGCGTATCCGGCCGCAGATTACACTGGCGGCATTAGCGGGGAGCAAGGAGATAAAATGTCGTATCAGACCTTTGATATTCTGCATCGGCATAAAGCGATGCTGCGTGAATCAGTGACACTGGACAGCGGCATTCAGCTGGCTTCGTGGTTTAATCGTAATGACCGGGTGACTAACCACAGTAACCATCATACTCTCAGCCTGTATATTGCAGATGGCTATGATACCTGGCACAAAACCCCTCATGGCTGGCGTAACGGGGGCGGGCCCGATCGTTTCTGTCTGATGCCGGCCAACAGTGAATCATCATGGGATGTCAGGGCGAGATTATCATTTGTCCATCTCTACTGTACCGAACAACATTTACTGCAACTGGCCGAAAAAATATGGGACCGTGCGCCATTACAGCTGGCACTGGACGAAAAAGTTTTTGCGGAAGATCCGCGAATTACCCATCTCTATCGGCACTTTCTGCTGAGCTGTGACTGGCAGCAACCCGCTAATCATCTGATGTTAAGCACCGCCAGCACTCTGCTGATGACAGGGCTGGTGCAGCAGTACAGCAGGGTTAACTGGCCATTACCGGTAGTCCGCGGAGGGCTTGCACCACAGGTGCTGAAAAGGGTACAGGCATTTATCGCGGATAACCTCAGTCAGCCACTGACACTGGCTGATTTGGCGGCAGAAGCCGCGCTCAGTGATTACCACTTTGCGCGCATGTTCCGTCAGACCACCGGCCAGTCTCCCCACCAGTATGTGATGCAGCAACGTATGGATAAGGCCCGGCAGTTACTCAGAAAAACACAACTCAGCTTAACTGATATTGCGTACGACTGTGGTTTCTCGTCCCTGAGTCACTTCAGTAACCGTTTTCGCGTCTGTTGTGGCGTCAGTCCCTCGGTTTACCGGCAGTCACGGTACTGACGGCTATTATCACTGTTGCTGATCATTTTCGCCGAGGAAAAAATACCACAGGGGAATCGACAGTAATCCGGTAAACACGGTGGTGTAAATCAGGATCATAAAGAACTGTGTTACACAGAGACTTGCCGGCCATTGACTGAAGGGGAGGTGATATTCTTCGATGGCACCGCCAATGATCGCTCTGATCATAATGGCTGATACGATACAGGCAACCACCACGACGCCACAGATAAAATGGCGGTTTTTTTTATTTTTAAGCATGATCACTGTACCTTATCCGGATATTATTGACGGCTGTGTATATTATTACTCACCGTTATTAATAATATATTGCTGGTCTGTTATCACAACGGGGGCATAGTGTAACCCGGTAAGCAGGGAAAACCGACACTGCGGATATATTTCCAGGCTATTAATGCTTTAATGTTATATATAACCCATCGTTAATACTTAATATATATAAAAGCAGCAGGTAATATATTAATAATATTTCACCTGCTCAGTTAACGGCAGACCGGGGGATTATTTTTTCAGCTGTTTGTGTAGCCGGGTCAGTAGCCGTTGTTTTTTCAATGGCGACAGATAGCTGGCGGGCGAACGTCCCTGAAGATGGTCAAGGGTATGTTGCAGAAATACTGCCAGATATCCCTGTGCATCCAGCTGTTTCGGGTGCCCTTCAGGGTCGCGGTAGTTGACACTGATGGCAACCGGGCGCCGTGTTTCTATGGTCTCTCCGGGCAGTGAAGGACATTGCTCTTTAAAAGCTGCTGTTTCTGCCGACAGGGCAGTAATGACCGGGTTAATTAAGACATAGTTCTGGCGGCGCGCCTGTTCATCGGTGATATCAATAACGACTATTTGTCTGGCTATCCCCAGCTGGATTGCCGCCAGAGCGGATTGCTGGTGGGTGTGCATGGCCTCGCGGATACTGGCAATATCCTGTGCCAGCTGAGCATCAAAGTGACTGACCGGCTGACAGACTTGCTGCATTTCCGGCTGGATAATCGAATAAATCAGGTTGTTCATCTGCTGTCCGTTCCTCTTCACTGGAGGCGGATAGCATAGCCCGGAGCCTGTAGCGGGAAAAGCCAGTATCGCCGGCTGATTATCACATCCGCCTTATCCCGGTGAGGCTAAACGGCTGCATAAACTGAAACCGTTGTATATCCTGATGACAGGGGCGGGGGATCAGTCGTGCCTCGCTGCGGCAGCATGAGACGGGCTACAGTGGCAACCTTTACGGGTGTTCAAAAACTGCCACAGTGCGCAACAGGCATTAAAAGAGAGGGCTGATCAGCATACTCTCTGTTATAGCCTGTCAGTCGATTAGCTAAATAGCCGTGGCTGCGCCTGTTCTGCTCAGGTGCCGGGAGATAGTGCGGGGCGGCTGTGGTGCGATACGCGACAACAGCATGCTGAGTAGTGATGGTCGGCGGTACATCTTTTATGCAATTATCCGCTACTTTTCTCAGGCTCACGGAGAATAAATTCTTATTCTCAATAGCTAAATGTTACGTAAAAGTTATATTAGTTATTAAATGTAGTGATAATTATTTTTTGTGTTTAACTTATGGTATTAATAATGATGTTTTTTTCCCGCGGGTTATCTGTTTTTATATTACCTGTAAGTTATTATACATCGCTGGTATTAATGCTGTTGTGCGACTTCTGAATATTAGCCACAGAAAAACGGCATTAATTGCCGGGATGGACATTAAGATAAACTTATGATTTAAAACATTAAAATATCATCAGTGTTATCGATGTAAGATGCGGGAAGATAATTTTTAATCCGCGGGCAATTAAGGAATAATTTTCTTTTGGTTACAATTGATTCACTCAGCCATGAATATTATCTTTGTTGTGAATGAATATAATACACCCCGCAACAAAATATCAGTTTCCCTACATTTTTCTTGACAGGATCCGGGGCTAGAGGAATATACTGGGCTTCATTCGGACTACACAGAACCAGTTATTGTGCTCTTTTGACAATATATGCGTCTCTAAAATCTGGGTACATCTCTATATAAGCAAATTCAGATTCAACAGTAATTTGCTTGTCGCCGGGTACTGCATAGCGCTTATCCAATAAGTTTCGTCGGCAAAGGCTTCTTTGTGAGCGTTGTTGTACCCTCATGTTGGCAATGGTATGGGGGTAGTGACGAATTTTATCCTGTGTATGATTTCTGTACAGGGATATGCGCTATAGGAGTACCACGGCGTTAAGAGAAAAAGGATGGTGCGACACCTTGTTTCTACTCTTCCTGTTCTGCTCTTATCATTTTACCTGCCTGATAAGGGAAAGGGCATATAGGTGTCGCGGGCTAATACGGTCACTTAATACAAAAGAAGATAGCAATGTTAAGTAATGATCTCACATCGCTGATTACGCGTATTGACTTCGCGTTTATCTCATCAGTTCATATAATTTATCCGCCACTGACCATCGGTCTGGCCCTGCTTCTGTTCATCGCTGAAGTTATGTGGGTCAGAAAAAATGATGAGAAGTGGTATCGCATATGTCGTTTTTTTGAAAAGCTGTTCATCATCAACTTCGGTGCCGGTGTGGCTACCGGGGTTACCATGGAAATGGCTTTTGGTATCCTTTATGGCCGATTCTCCCAGGCCGCCGGACCGTTCTTTGGTCAGGTGCTGGGGTATGAAACCATCACCGCCTTTATGTATGAGGCCGGTTTTATCGGTCTGATGATTTTTGGCTGGGGCAAAATCAGTCGCAGGATGCACCTGTTTGCCACCTTCAACGTGGCCCTGTCTTCCACCTTATCGGCCATGTGGATTCTGGTCGCGAACTCGTGGATGCAAACCCCGACCGGTATCGAACTGAAGAATGGTATCTTCGTTGTCACCGACTGGGTTGCTGCACTGCTCAACCCGAATGTCAGCTCGGCTTTCCCGCACATGCTGCTGGCAAGTTTTGAGTTATCTCTGACCTTCGTTGTCGCGGTCTGTGCGTTTTACGTACTTAAACGCCGCCATATCGACATTTTCCTGAAGCCTCTGAAATATTCCCTGGTCGCGCTGGCGGTTGTCTCTGCTGCGCAGATCTATATGGGTGATGTGCTGGGTGAAAATGTGCTCGAGCATAAACCAGCCGCGCTGGCTGCGATGGAAGGGCAGTATGATGCCTACAATGCCGAAGGCCAGGTCAACAATGCCTGGAACATTATCGGCTGGCCGAACAAAGAAGGTACCGGTCTGGCGTGGTCTGTTTCTATTCCGCACGGTCTGAGCCTGATCGAAACCAAAACCTGGAATGGCCCGGTACGCGGACTGAACAGCTTCCCTAAAGATGAACAGCCACCGGTCGCATTACCGTTTTATACCTTCCGTGTCATGGCTGCAGCGGGTGGTGCTATTCTGCTGGTCAGCTTGTGGGGCCTGTGGCTGATGTCCCGTCGTCGTATGACTGCGGAAAAAGCGTCAGGCAACAAATGGTTCCTGATGATTGCCGTTGCGATGGTGGTACTGCCTTATCTGGCGATTATCGCCGGCTGGTGGACACGTGAAATTGGTCGTCAGCCGTGGATTGTTTACGGACTGATGCGTACTGAAGATGGTATGAGTGCAATGACGACTGGCCTGGCAATTTTCTGGCTGGTCGGTTTTGCTATCTTCGAATCAGCGGTTGTTGCCGGTACGATTTGGTTCCTCGCGAAAGTTGTTCGCCAGGGCCCTGATTTAACCAGCAAAATCCCGGGTGAAGGTCATGAGCACCTTGGTCACATTGATCTGCCGGAAGGCGAGCATGCTGATCATCCCGAATACATAAGACCGGTCTGATACGGAGAACACACTCATGGATATGCTTACACATACTCAGCAATTTCTGACAGTTGCCTGGTGGCTGGCGTTCGGTGTCAGCGTGCTGTTATACATTGCGCTTGACGGCGCAGATCTCGGGGCGGGTATCTTCTCGCTGTTTGTAAAAGATCATGACGAACGCGGCGCGATTATGGCGGCGATGGCCGGTACCTGGGATGCTAATGAAACCTGGCTGATCGTAGCCGGTGGTATTATGTTCGGTACCTTCCCGTTTGTTTACGGTTCAGCATTCAGCTACCTGATGGTGCCAATGGCACTGGTATTATGGGGCATTATGTCCCGTGCTGTGGCACTGGAATTCCGTCATCTGGCGTCGCCGTTCTGGCAGCGTTTCTCTGATGGCGTATTCGGTATTGCCAGTCTGACCGTGACTTTCTTTGGTGGTATGAGTGTCGGTGCCATCCTGAAAGGCTTTGCGCTGGATAATCCGGCAGTGGGTGTTCCGCATTATGCGGGCGGTGCCTTTAACTTCATCTCGGCGTTCTCTATCTGGACAGGTGTGGCTTCCTGTATTGCCATGACCTTATCCGGGGTGTTGTTTGTACGGGCCCGTTTTGAAAAAACCGAACCGCTGCGTCAGATTGCTGCCCGCTGGACTGCCGGTATCTTCTGGCTAGCGATTATCGCCGTTGTTGTCACCTGGATCTGGAGTGCAGTGGACTTCGACTGGGCACGTGCGAAATGGTTTGGTCCGCATTTCTGGATCTGGGGACTGTTCGGTCTGATTGCACTGTTCTGTATTGAGAAAGTGCGCCGTGACACCCTGAAAGATAAAGATCTGGCGGCTATCCTGTGGTTTAACGGTGCTGCGCTGATCCTTGGTTTTGGTATGCTGCTGACCATGTTCCCGTGGATTGTGCCGAATACCTGGACTGTCTGGGCAGGTGCCAGCCCGCAGGTGTCCCTGATTACCTTCACCCTGACCATGGGTGGGTTTGTACCGGTAATGCTGATGTATAACTGGTATCAGATTTGGGTATTCCGCGGCCGTATCTCTAAACTGGTTGGCTACGGACACTAAACCCATTATGTCGTCTCGCCCACCTATTAGTGGAGCGGCCGCTCGCCTGGCGGAACGCTGGCTTTCAAGCCAGCGTCGCCAGGCTGGTGCGCTCTTTTCCCTGTCGGTCACCATGGCAACACTCAGTGCTGTGATGATGATTGTCCAGTGCTGGTTGCTGGCATGGCTGATCAGCGGGGTTGTTATTGGCGGCAAAGGATTGTCCGGCCTGTTTCCGGCGATCTGGCTGCTGCCGGTCGTCATGATCCTGCGTGCAGGTCTGGATATGCTGCGTCAGGGCTTTGCTTTCGAAAGCGCTGCCCGTATCCGTCAGACATTGCGTGCAACCTTACTTGAACGTATCTCAGCACTCGGTCCCTCCTGGAGTCAGCAGCAACGTACCGGCAGCCTCGCCAGTACGCTGGGGGAAGGTGTTGAAGCTATCGAAACCTATTTTTCCGCTTTCCTGCCGCAAAAAATCATTATCGGTATCGTTCCGCTGGCAATCCTGGTGGCATTATTCCCTGCCGACTGGATTTCCGGACTGATTATGCTGGTGACCGCGCCCTTAGTGCCGCTGTTTATGATTATTGTCGGGAAAGGCGCGGAAAAAGTCAGCCTCAGACAATGGCGTAAGCTCAGCCTGATGAGTGCCCACTTTTTTGATGTAATTGCCGGCCTGACTACCCTTCGGCAGACCAACGCAGCCCGTCGTCAGGCGGCAATTATTGAAGCAATCTCGGAAAATTATCGTCAGACGACGATGAAAGTACTGCGTATTGCCTTTCTTTCTTCTCTGGTTCTGGAATTTTTTGCCACCATCAGTACCGCTATGGTGGCTGTCTATGTCGGTTTCCGTCTCTATTATGGTGAGCTGGCATTCCTGCCAGGGCTGTTTGCCTTATTACTGGCACCTGAATTCTTCCGGCCGCTGCGTGACCTGGGGGCCCATTATCATGCCCGTATGGATGCGATTGGTGCCACCGAGGGTCTGCTGGATATTCTGAATACGCAGCCTGCGGAACAGCCTGCCGCGAAAGCATTGCCAGCCAATGCGCCGCAGGAAATTCGTGTTGAAGGTCTGGGTTATCAGCACCAGCAAGGTGCCGGTATTGAAGATATCTCTTTCACCCTGCGTCGCGGAGAGACACTGGCGATTGTCGGGGCGAGTGGTGCCGGTAAAACCACCCTTGCCAGGTTACTGTTACGCTTTATCAGTCCGGCGACCGGCCAGATCCTGATTGACGGGCATAATCTGTCGGATCTGAGTCTGCAGGACTGGCAAAAACAGATCGGCTGGCTCCCCCAGCGGCCGACATTATTTGCCGGTTCTGTTGCTGACAATATTTGTCTGGCACACCCGCAGGCCAGTGAAAGTCAGTTGTTCGCTGCCGCGCAGCTGGCACAGGCAGACACCTTTATCAACGGCTTGGCCGAAGGTTATGCCACTCAGGTGGGTGACGGCGGACAAGGGCTATCCGGAGGCCAGATCCAGCGGGTCGCGATGGCGCGTGCGGTACTGACGAAACCACCGTTACTGATCCTTGATGAACCGACAGCGTCGCTGGACAGCCACACGGCGCAACAGATGATGGCGTCACTGGTTGACAGCTTACCGGACTCAGCACGGCTGGTGATCACCCATGATACTTCCGTTGCGACGCTGGCAGACTATGTGCTGGTCATGGAACAGGGCAGGGTGATTGAATCAGGTAAACCTGCAGAGCTGTTACAGGCTGGCGGTGTTCTTGCCGGGCTGGAACGTTTGCAGAAAGGAGCGACAGAATGAATGACTTACGTCATCTGTTAAAACTGGCGCGGCCGTGGCGGTGGCGGATGGCAGGCGGAATACTACTGTCGGTAGTGGTTATCCTGTCTAATGTGACGCTGTTGTCACTGTCCGGCTGGTTTATTGCCTCAATGGCGCTGGCCGGGGTCGGAAAAATGACCCTTGAGTTCTTCACGCCTGCGGCTGCCATCCGTGGTTTAGCCGTACTGAGAACCTTTGCCCGTTATCTGGAACGTCTTGTCACCCATGATGCGACCCTGCGGCTGTTATCTGTGTTGCGGGTCTGGTTCTATAAACGTCTTGAACCTCTGGCCCCGGCCCGGTTACAGGAATTCCGTGACGGTGACCTGCTGACGCGGCTGAGAGCTGACATTGATAGCCTGGATAACTTTTACCTGCGTATTCTGGCGCCGGCAATTGCTGCACTGATCTCATCGCTGGCTATCCTGTGCGTGCTGTTCTGGTTTTCGCCGGCAATTGCAGGCATTGATGCCATGATGCTGTTAGTCGCCGGGGTGGTTGTGCCGGTAATCGTGGCCTGCTGCACCCGCAACAGCGGTCACAGGGTGGCGACATTACGCGCTTCCTTGCAGGTGGCATCAACGGATCTGATCCGCGGTTTGGGAGAGTTACAGGTCGCGGGGGCAGTCAGCCGTCAGACCCGTCATCTGTCACAGTTATCACAGCAGCTTATTTCTGCGCAACGTCACCAGGCGTGGATCAGTGCGGCGGGCAGTGCCCTGTCGGCACTGGCCGGCCAGGCGGGGATGTTCTGCGCCTTTGTGCTGCTGATCACTGCCGGGCAAGGGAGTATGCTGGCCGGAAATGACATTGTGATGCTGGTATTCGCCGTGCTGGCCAGTACCGAAGCAGTCGCAGCGTTACCGGCGGCGTTTGCGGCATTGGGGGTTACCCTTGAAGCGGCGCGGCGTATTTTCTCTCTGGCAGATCTGAGCCCGGCGATCACCTTACCGGCAGTCAGTCAGACACCGCAGCGTTTCGATCTGGACTTCTCTGCTGTGACGATGCGTTACGCCGCCGGTAAACCAGCGGTGCTGGACTCTCTGAGTTTTCAGGTACCGGAAGGACATTGTCTGGCGTTACTGGGGCCCAGCGGGGCAGGTAAGACCACCATACTGAACCTGATTCAGGGATTCTGGGATTGTGAAGCCGGTACGGTTTCCATCGGCGGTTATCCGGTCAGGGAGCTTTCTGACCCTGTGCTGCGTCAGGTGATTTCGGTGGTAGGGCAAAAAACCTATCTGTTTAATGCATCTGTGCGTGACAATCTGCGGATGGTGGCACCCGATGCAGATGATGAGAGGTTATGGCAGGTTCTGGCCAGAGTGTCACTGGATGATGAAGTCCGTGCATTCCCGCACGGTCTGGATACCCTGGTGGGTGAACTCGGAGCACGTTTATCCGGTGGTCAGGCCCGCAGGATCGCTATCGCCCGCGCATTCCTCTCTGAAGCTCCGGTCATCTTATTAGATGAACCGACTGAGGGTCTGGATGCCACCAACACAGATCTGGTGCTGCGCTCTCTGAAAGCGCTGGTGAAAGGTAAAACAACCTTACTGGTCACCCACCAGATCCAGCCGCTTATCCTGGCGGATAGCCGTCTGGTACTGGAAGGTCACTAACCCTGAACATCAGCCCGGCGGTTAGTACCGCGGGCTGACTTTTTATCCAATGGCCCGCTTCGATCCCTGTATCTGACTCACTGCCCTGACTTATTTCAGCTCCCTGCTCAGGGTGGCCGAATCATAATAATCCCCCTGCCAGATTATTTTTCCCTGTTTTAGCCGGATAAAAGAGACTCCGGTAAAACGTACTTCCTTACCCGTTGCCGGGCTTCCTGACCAGTTCCCCGTATTATGTCCGGAAAAGACCCATTCAAAGGCAATCGCAGAGTTATTCTCTACAGGCTGGCCGGTCATTTGCCATTTCAGATCCGGGACTCCCTGCATAAAGGGAGCAATCACCTGTTGCTCTGCGGCAGAACGGCCGGTGACTGGTTTGCCCACTGACGCATCGTAATACACTCCCTGCGGAGCAAAATAACTGGCTGCCTGATGTGCATGGTGCTGATTCCAGGCCGCCATATACGCTTTGACGATCTGCTGCGGGCTCCCGGCGGCCGAACAGTTCTGCAGGGTGGTCAGGGTAAAAATAATGCAGATCACTTTTTTCATTACCGGTATTATCCTCAGGAAATATCACTCATCACATGTTTGATACGGGTATATTCTTCAAGAGAGTAGGCGGACAGATCTTTGCCGTAACCTGATTTCTTAAACCCGCCGTGGGGCATTTCGGCACAAAGAGGAATATGGTTGTTAATCCATACGGTACCGAAATCAAGATCATTACTGATCTGGTGGGCGCGGCGATGATCCTTTGTCCAGACACTGGCTGCCAGACCAAAGTCCACATCATTCGCCATCGATAATGCCTCATCCGCAGTGCCGAAAGACTGAATAGTCATCACTGGCCCGAACACTTCACGCTGAATAGCCTCATCCTGCTGATGCAGCCCGGAAATCAGGGTGGGTTCGAAATAAAAGCCGTCACTGTCGGCCGCTTTGCCACCGGCCTCAATTGTTGCATGGGCGGGCAGGCGTTCAATAAAGCCTTTCACCTGTTCCAGCTGCTGCTTACTGTTGAGTGCGCCATAAAATGCGCCGGTGTCATCGGGTAAACCGTAACGCAGCTGACGGATTTCGCTCAGTACTGCCTCAAGAAACTGCGGATAAATACTGTGCTGGACGATAAGACGGGTGGCAGCGGTACAGTCCTGGCCGGCATTAAAAAAACCAGCGGCACACAGGGTACTGGCGGCTTTGGGAATATCAGCATCGGCAAAGACAATCGCCGGTGCTTTTCCCCCCAGTTCGAGGTGGGCACGGGTCAGGTTTGCGGCCGCAGAGGCAGCAACCTGTAATCCGGCACGCACTGAACCGGTGATCGACACCAGCGAGGCCTGTGGCGAAGATACCACCAGCGCCCCGGTGGCGGCTTTGCCCAGCACGACATTGATACAGCCTTCAGGAAAGAAAGGCGCCGCAATTTCGGCCAGTAACAGCGTGCTGAGCGGGGTGGTGTCGCCGGGCTTCAGTACCAGAGTATTACCGGCGGCTAAGGCCGGGGCAATCTTCCAGATCGCCATCATAAACGGGTAATTCCAGGGAGTGACCTGTCCGACCACTCCCAGAGGTTCACGGCGGATCACTGAATTAAAACCACTGATATATTCTGCGGAGGCTTTACCTTCCTGACAGCGGGCAGCCCCGGCAAAAAAACGGACCGTATCACAGGAGGCCACAATCTCTTCCTGGCGGATAAAGTGTTTAAGTTGTCCGGTTTCCTGGCTCTGCAGTTCAATTATCTGATCTGCATGCTGCGCTATAGCATCAGCCAGCAGCAGTAATGCTTTTTGTCGTGCGGCCGGTGTGGTCTTCTTCCAGAGACGGAACGCCTGTTGCGCGGCATGGTAAGCGGCATCGACCTCCTGAGGACCGGCTTCCGGACACAGGGCATATGCCTGTCCGTTGACCGGACTGATTAATTCGAAATAGTGGTCACTGTTTTCCGGCAGAAAAACATTATTAATAAAGTGAGATAATTTACGCACGGAGAATATCCTTTAACATAATATTTATTATGTTTTATCACCGGTCTGTGGAAAATTACAGGGTCAGTGCCATATGATTTTTATATGGCTGCCGGGTATCAGCAGCATCAGAATATGGCAGAATGACACAGGGCTGCCATATTCTGTATTGTTCAGCATCTGGCCAGACAACCCCGTTTTCTCTGGCTCCGGCGCGGGAGTTACGTATATTTGTGGCGGGTTTTGTGGTATCAATATTCCCCCTTTTCTTTTAAGCAATAACACAAGAAATCACGAGGTCTATGATTACTCATGCTGTGATTTTCTCGCCTATTGGTCAATCCAGCCGTTCTGATCAGATTATTCAGCGACTGGCGAATGCCATTATTTCCGGCTTACTGGCAGCCAATGAGCAACTGCCTAATGAGGCAGATTTAGCACGGATGATGGGGGTCTCCCATATCACCATTCGTGAGGCGCTGAATACATTGCGGGCTAAAGGACTGATTTATACCGCCCGCGGACGTAACGGTGGCAGTTTTGTTGCTGAATCGATTGCCAAAGATCGGTCTGCGTTCGATGCGCTGCAAAATATCAGCACTGAGTATCTGTCAGATCTCGGTGAATGGCATTGTGCGATCTTTGTCCACGCCACACGGCTGGCAACGTCGCGGATGACAGACCGTGACGTCCATGGATTATCGCAGTTCATTGATACTCTTGAGCAATCAGCGACACCGGAACTTCGTTGTCAGTCAGATATGCGTTGTCTGCTGACCATTGCCGCTAACTCTCAGTCGGCGCGGATTGCCAACCAGGAACTGATGATCCAGGCGGAATGGGCGGCACTGGTGACCCCGTTATATCAGTCCGATGACTTTCACCGTACCGTCGTCCTGAGTTACCGGCAGTTGCTGGCCGCATTCCGTAATAACGAAGCATTACAGGCAATGGAGGTTGCCGGACAACTGATTAATCAGTTTATTTCCAGACTGATCGAGTTGAAATTCAGTATTCATACAACATAGTGAACAATATGCTCAGTGATGATGAATGTAAAAAACAACTGGCAGAGAAAACCGGCCATCTGCTGCAGGCGGTCACCGCATCTGCACAACAGCTTTCACGATTACTGGCCGAACGGCTGACCCGTATGACAGCCGGTGAATCTTTGCCGCAGACATTACCGGACAATCGGTTACGAAAAACCCTGTTCCCGGCGATAGAACAGGTTCTGACTGAGAGCGATTATTGCTTTGGTGCCGGTTTCGCCAGCCATCAGTATTCGGCTGAGAATCATCAGCCTTACTGGTTCCTTGAATGGTGGTTTAAAAGCCCGGGCAGTCACCGGACGTCTTGCCTGGAACTGGATCAGGCCACCCAGCAACGGCTGGATTTCAGTACGTTTGACTGGTTTAAGCAGCCGCAACAGCAAACCGTCAATCTTCACGGCCCGTATGTGGATTATATCTGCACCTCGGCGTATACCATGACCGCTTCTTCACCGGTAATCACTGGCGGCAGGCTGGCAGGTGTGGCGGTGGTGGACATGCTGGTGAGCGTTATTGAAGCCGAGTTACTGACACTGATCCGTCAGTGCCGGAAAAAACCGGTCATTATTAATCGCCACGGGCGGGTGATGGTGTCCAGTCATCCGGGTTACCGGACCGGTTCGCTGGTGGAGTATCAGCATCACAGAGATATTATTCACAGTGACTTTTTCCGGATTTTCTTCCCGGAAGCGTAGTGCCTGTCTGCCTGTCACCGGAATGACAGGCGGGGCAGGATCAGAATGAAATCATTTTACCCGGTGTTAATTTCGCCGAGATCCCCAGCAGTGTCTTGGCCAGCGGAATGGCGACCGGTGCCAGCTGACGACCAAGCAGTAACGAGGTGTGCTTAATCGAGGTCAGCATCCGGAAGTCATCATTCCTGCCGGTAATATCATCGGTAATCGCTTTGCCGATTCTCACCGTCTGGGCCACCCCATGACCGCTCCAGCCATGGACTGAATATATCTGGCTGTTTAGCCCGGATTTCCGGCAATCTGTTGCACCGTTGAGGGTTAAATCGGTGGTGCCGCTCCAGGCAAAATCCAGTTCAATATCTTCGCGCTGAGAAAACACGGTACGCAGGCGTGAAGTCAGATAATCAACTGTGCGGTTATTATCCCAGCGCATACCGGTGCCTTGCCCGCCGAACAATAAACGCTGGTTCCGTACCGGGCGATAATAATCGATCTGTAACTGAGTATCATAGACCGGCTTACCGGTTGGCAGCAGTGTCTGGTGACCACCGTCAATTGGTGAAGTGACCCCCACATAGGTATAAAAGGGTAATGTGGTTGCGTTATTTTGGTTAAGCAGTGCGTGGGTGGCGTCATGGACGGCGATCACCACCCCCCGGGTAGCGGTAATCACGCCGGATGCGGTATGTACCCGCGTACCGGCCGGTGTTTCTTCAATCTTTATTACTTCACTGTGTTCATGCACACAGCCACCGTTATGCATAAACCCGTAAATCAGGCCACGGTTCAGTGCCAGAGAATGAATCTGTCCGCCGCATTCATCCAGCACCCCGCCGTAGTAAATATCTGAGTGGATATGTTCCTGAAGCTGATAATTACCTAACACCGTCACCTGACTGTCGCCAAGAAATTTCCTGGCATCCGCAGCCTGTACCAGGGCATTCATATGGCCGGGATGCACGGCTGCCGTCAGATGCCCGTATTGACGGTCGAGCTGTAACTGATAACGGCTGGCGATATCATCGATCAGTGACATTGCTTCGGCAGAGGTAAAACGCCACAGACGGCGGGCTTCATCTTCAGGCAAATGCTCCAGCATTGACTCAGCCTCCCAGCGTGCCAGCCCCGGGGTCAGTTGCCCGCCGTTACGGCCGGAAGCGCCGGAACCGACAGTGTTTTTCTCCAGCAGTACCGTATCGATACCTGCCTCTGCCAGATGAAGAGCGGTCGACGCGCCCAGCAGGCCTCCGCCAATCACTACGAGTTCACACTGCTTGTCGGTTTCCAGTGGCGGAAATGACATCCAGGGGGCGAGCGTAGACTCGTAGTAATTCGCGGCAATCCCGGGGTCAAATTTGAGGGTATCTTCCTGTTGTCTTACCCAGTTCCAGTCCCCGTTAATACTGATATCACTGGCAGGGAGCGTTTTGGCATCATTAATTAACTGTGGCTTGCTAAACTGATTTTTTATATCCATTTTTTATTTCCGGCAGATTAATAAAATCACAGGTAAACACACTGTGCATAACTGGCCCCGTTTATTCGGAGGCCATCACTGATGATTTACTGACACTGTTATAAATAACCCAGACTAAGCCTGCTGCGGCCCATACGGATCCCAGTACAAAGGCATCATGATCCAGGCTGACCCACATAAAGGCGACGCTGGCTAACCCGCAACAGGGTGAAATAAGGTGATTAAAAATATCCCTGAATGAAGCGACTCTTTTTTCCTGACAGGCAAATTTTGCGATAACGCAAATATTTACTGAACTGAAGGCGACTAATGCGCCGAAGCTGATTAACGACACCGCAGTATCCAGACCAAAAAATATCGAACTTAAGGAAATGATCCCTGTCAGCAGGACACAATACAGAGGTGTGTTAGTCTTCGGGTGAATATATCCAAATACCGGAGACGTCAGGCGGTTTTCCTTACCCATAATATTCAGCAACCTTGCTGAACTGGCATGGGAGGCGAGTGCTGAGGCAAAGGTATTACACAGAATAGCCACCAGAAATATGGACTGGAATAACCGGCCACCGACATACAGTACAATTTCCGGTAATGCCTCGGTCGGATTTTTAAATGCGGAGTTGTCCGGGTAGTAAAGCTGAATAAACCAGGCAGCGACGAAGAAAATAACCCCGCCACTTAAGGCCGTATAAAAAATGGCTTTCGGGATAATCCCAGAGGGATTCTCTGTTTCTCCGGACAGGGTGGTGACAGCGTCAAAACCGAGATAAGAAAAACAAAGAATAGCGGCTCCGCTAATCAGAGGCATAATACTGTGATGCTGGTTAAGCAAGGGGGCGAGGGTCATTACCCGCTGAATACCGTGACTGCTACTCAGGTCATGGACCACCATATAAATAAATACCACCATCAGTAAGACAGGCAGCCCGACGAATAAAAAGTTTGCATTGGCGAGGATTTTAATATTACAGCAATTAAAAAAGGTCACCAGGCTGGTGAATATCAGAATAGAAACCCATACCGGTACAGCCGGTAGCAGGGACTGCAGATAGATACCGGCTAATAATGAGTTAATCATTGGTAACAGGATATAATCCAGCAGTGACGACCAGCCAACCATAAACCCCGTATGAGCGCCGAATATACTGCGGGTATAAGTGTAGGCAGAACCGGATGACGGGTATTCTTTGACCAGTCGTCCGTAACTCTGGGCTGTAAATAATACCGCAACCAGTGCAAGCAGATAAGTCAGCGGTACTCTGCCGTAGGTCACTCCGGAGACAATCCCGAAGGTATCAAATACCGTCATCGGTGTCATATAGGCGATACCGATAATAACGACCTGCCACAAGGACAGGTTTCTTTTTGAAGTTGTATTGGATTGCATAATTATACCTTTCAGGGTTGGCGGGTACAGGTATCCTGCTGCGGCATACGCGGACAGCGATAAAAAATAAAATAACGACAATCTGCAGCGGGCCAATTTTTCGCCCGCAGCAGGTTAATCAGTCAGTGGTAATATCCGGCTGATAATGGGTACCTTGTTCTGTGTTGTGGTCTGGTCGTGCGAGCAACAAATATAAAGCACCGGACAGAAAGACCACCGCCAGTCCGGTGACCACAATCCACTGATCAGCAAGATTGCTGCCGGGACCGGGCTGACAGAGCAGGTAAATACCGGCCAGGCCATAGGCAAGGGCCAGAATATTCACCGGCAACCCGTAACGGCCTAAAGTCCAGCTGCCGGCCGGTTTCCGGCCCTGCAGCCGTTTGCGCAGGGCTGCAAGCACCACCATCTGGAAAGAGATATAAATCCCTGCCACGGCAAACGCGGTGATCCTGGCAAGATTATCGGGCTGGTAATATACCCAGACACACATCAGCAGGGGTAACACGCAGCTGACGATCATAGCGTTGTCAGGAACATTATTTGCTGAGATTTTCGCCATCCAGCGGCTGGCGGGTAGCATATTGTCGCGTGAAAAGGAGAACAACAGTCTGCTCAGAGCTGCCTGCAGTGACAGAATGCATGACAACATAGCAATAACGGCGACCCCGACAAAAATCTTCTCTCCCTGCGGACCGAGGGCATTATTCAGTATTTCAGCGATCGGGTTGGCAATTTTTCCCGACACAATCCCTTGCAGGTCCGGATAAGAGAGCAGATACCCGGCCACGGAAATAATCGCTGAAATAGCACCAAACAAAATACTGAGCATCATCGCAACCGGAATTTTCCTGCCGGGATTCTGCACTTCTTCAGCGACATTACCGCAGGCTTCAAAACCAAAAAACATAAATAGCCCCAGCAGTGATGCTGACATAAATGCATGGCTGTAACCGGCAGGCCCGGTAACAACGCCCATAGCATCGAAAATCACCGACAAAGGCTGGGTTCTGTGGAAAATTAACAGGTAGATGCCGAGTGCAATCACGCTGACAATTTCGCACCAGAAGCCGATACGTGCCACCCGGGCCAGATTTCTGGTACCGGAAAGGTTCACTGCCATCATCATTAATAGCAGCACTACCGAGGTTAATAACAGGTGAAATGCTGACGGAGTATAACTGAACAACGTTGCAACAAAGGTTGCACTGTATTCGGCAATCGAGGTGATAGTCACCACCAGAGCCCACAGATAGATCCACGCAGCGATCCACGCATACTTTTTCCCCCACAGGATACGTGACCAGGGATACAGCCCGCCGGTAATCGGGTACTGTGAAGCAACTTCGCCGAAGACCATAGCAACCAGCATTTGCCCTGCGGCTGCGATCAGTATCCACCAGATTGCCGGTGGTCCGGCAAGGGTCATGGCCAGAGCAAATAATGAATAAACGGCGGTGAGTGGCGATAAATAGGTAAATCCTAAAGAGAAGTTAGACATCAGGCCGATTGACCTGGTAAACCTTTGTTCGTCCGGTGGAGATGACAGGCTGAGGTCTTCAGTGGGGGAATTGCGCATTTACGCCTCCGGTATCTGGCTCTTGATTAAGAATTTTAAATTTATAAAACATAATATTTTTTATGTATATATAACCGGGAGGCTTATTATTTTAATCTATTGATTTTTATTGATAAATCATACATACCTCTTTCTTATGACCCTGGTGAATGCGGCGTTCATCGGCGATTTATCCGGCAAAAAAGACCAGACACTCCGGGCAAAGGGACAGATAAAGAGGCGTTAACCGGCAGGCGGAACATGGAAGGGAAGATGATTGTCTGAGGCAGTGGCCAGGTCACAGCAGTACCCGGCCTGATAAGCAATATCGTATAAATACAGCGGCAACCCGGCCGCAAAGAGCGGGGGGTTACCCCGGGTTGATCAGCGGCTGATCACCGGTGTCAGTAACGGCTGTCCGCTAAAATATGCGCTGATATTATCGGCGACCAGTGTTGCCATCGCTGCCCTGGTTTCATGGGTCCCGCTGGCAATATGGGGTGTGACCACCACATCAGGCCGGTTAAGCAGTGCCGCAGGAACCTGAGGTTCATGGGCAAACACATCCAGCCCCGCACCGCCGATCTCCCCGCGGGTAATGGCTTCCACCACCGCATCTTCATCTGTCACACTGCCACGGGAGATATTGATCAGAATCCCTGTCGGGCCAAGCGCTGTCAGCACCTGCCGGTTAATCAGGCCACGGGTCTCTGGATTCGCACTGACACAGACCACCAGAATATCGCTGTTCTCAGCCAGAGTGATCAGACTGTCGTAGCGGGTCACCTCCGGATCGGTGACCGGACTGTTATTGAAACAGGCAATCGGCATCGCAAACCCTTTAGCACGCCGGGCAACGGCTTTACCGATCCGCCCGTAGCCGACAATACCCAGCCGTTTACCGGTCACCTTACTGGCCAGCGGAAAAGAGCCTGAGGCCCAGCGTCCCTGTTCGACAAATTTTTCCGCGGCGGTGATCTGTCGCGATACACTGAGTATTAAAGCCATACCCAGATCAGCCACATCATCGGTTAAAATATCCGGCGTATTCGTGACAGTGATACCTTTCTCCGTTGCCGTATGGATATCAATACCATCGTAGCCGACCCCGAAAACGGCAATCAGCTTTGCCTGCGGGAACTGGCTGATAAACTCAGCATTTACCACTGATTCCCCGCTGGCAACAATTACCCGGACTTCTGCAGCGAGCCTGCGGATCTCGTCAGCGGATAAACGGGAATATTCATATAACTGATAATCAGATTTCAGTTTTTCTTTCAGGGTCTGTGGCACTTTGTCGGCTAATACCAGGGATGAAGACATCGTTTTTATCCTGTATTAATGGAGTGAGAACCGCCAGCAGACAGGCGTGACTGTTGGCTGGTGGTCCAGTAAAACTAATACATAATCGGTGTGCTGTATAGTTTGCCGGCACCACAGACAACGCTCCTGTAAAGTGAGCACCACCCTGCGGCTTGTCGCCGGATATTACCGTGCCCGGCTTTTTAACCCGGCATCGGTCAGGACGGTTGTTTTCAACGTGACCCGAAAATATTGTTATCCGCTGAAAAGTTATATTTAAATTTAATATAACTAAGGGATTTTTTGATGTTTCCATTATTCACCTTCAGGCGCTAATAATTATTCCATAGTGTCATTATCAGTAAACGGAATAATAAATGTCTTATCAATTGAGTGTACTGGATAAATGCCTGGTGCCGGATAATGAAACCGCTACCGGCGCACTGAATAATGTGGCGGAACTTGCCCGCTTAGCCGAAAACTGGGGCTACCATCGTTTCTGGCTGGCGGAACACCATAATACATCGTCACTGGCCAGCCCTTCGCCGGAGATCGTGATTGCCTGGATACTGTCCCGTACCCGGAAGATAAGGGTCGGCTCCGGCGGGGTGATGCTGCAGCATTACAGTCCTTATAAAGTGGCAGAAAATTTTAATCTGTTGTCGGCGCTGGCCCCCGGACGGGTTGACCTGGGGGTGGGTAAAGCGCCCGGCGGGCTTCCCCTTGCCACCGGTGCGTTGCAGGAAGGCCGTGACAGTGCAAACGCCGCGGACTTCAGTACCCGCCTGAAACAACTGGACGACTATTTACAGACCCGCGAGGCGGCAGACCCGGAGAATGCCTTACTGGCCACCCCAATCCCTGCGGTCAGTGCCCGGCGATTTTTACTGGGCGCCAGTACCGCCAGCGCCAGCCTGGCAGCAGAGCTGGGCTGGGATTTCGTCTTTGCCGCCCATCTTAACGGTGACCGGCAACTGTTAAATACCTTTACCCGCTACTGGCAGAAGCACAGTCAGCGCCCGGTGAGGGTCGCCATTCAGGCGATTGTCAGTGAAGATCCTGACGTCGCCGTGCGTCAGGCGGCAGAACAGCAGTTATGGCAGGCTGAACTGGTCAATGGCCAGCGTGTCACGCTGGCCAGCCAGGCACAGGCCGAGCGGTTTATTCGCCAGAGCGGGAGTGAAGCTAAGTCGGTTACCCGCCGGCAGGCGGCAATTTTTGCCGGTTCAGCACAGTCGGTGATTGGGCAGCTTGACGCGCTACACCGTGACACCGGGATCAGTGAGTTTATTATTGATATTCCGGTCAGTGACCCGGCGGTGCGCAGAGAGACCTTATATTTACTGGCGCAGGCAAAAGGCAATATTCAGCCTCAGAAAGTGCCGGCAGAAAATATCATCCGGACGGCCTGATAACGGTCAGATTATATAATTATCCGCCGGGTATACAGGGGGGAATTCATCTGTCCGGTATTTAAATAGCAGTATCACTCAGAAAATAAAATATTACTTTTATAAGGGATCGCTATGTCTGTAAAACGTCAGTTAAGACTGGGAACTATTCTGCACGGAGCATCAGGTAATATGTCGGCGTGGCGGCATCCGTCGGCCACCGCTGATGCCAGCATTAATATTGATTTCGCTACAGAAACTGCCAGAAAAGCAGAGCAAGGGAAACTGGATTTTCTGTTTGTGGCTGACGGCTTATATATCAACGAAAAATCAATTCCGCATTTTCTTAATCGTTTTGAACCCCTGACATTATTATCCGCACTGGCCGGGGCAACCCGTCATCTGGGGCTGGTCGGGACGGTATCGACCTCCTACAGCGACCCTTTCACCGTCGCCAGACAGTTCGCCAGTCTGGATCATCTGAGCGGTGGCAGAGCTGGCTGGAATGTGGTGACTTCTCCGCTGGAG
Source organism: Tatumella sp. JGM130 (assembly GCF_018257525.1). Classification (NCBI taxonomy): domain Bacteria; kingdom Pseudomonadati; phylum Pseudomonadota; class Gammaproteobacteria; order Enterobacterales; family Erwiniaceae; genus Tatumella; species Tatumella sp. JGM130. The sequence continues at coordinate 73,687 of NZ_JAERJS010000017.1, forward strand.
GGGTCGGCAAAAAATTTCTCCCGTCAGCAGCACCCTGAGCATGGTTTACGTTACCGGATTGCCAGTGAATATCTGGACGTGGTGAAAGGGCTGTGGGACTCATGGGAAGAAGGGGCGTTTATTCGTGATAAACAGAGCGGAGTGTTCTTCGATAAAGAAAAACTGCATACCTTAAACCACCACGGCGAGTTTTTTGACGTTGCCGGGCCGCTCAATATTGGCCGTACCCCGCAGGGCAGGCCGGTGGTCTTCCAGGCCGGTGCCTCCCGTGACGGTAAAGCGCTGGCGGCCAGACACGCGGATGCTATTTTTACCCATCAGAAAACCCCCGATGAAGCCAGAGCATTTTATCGTGATGTCAAATCACAGCTGGCGGAATATCAGCGCAGCCCTGACCAGCTGCATATTTTCCAGGGAGTCTCTGTCATTATCGGTGATGATGCTGACGATGCTGAACGTCAGTACCAGCAAACGGCGGCACTGGTTTCCATTGAGGACGCGCTGAATTACCTGGGCCGTTATTTCGAACATCATGATTTTAGTCAGTATCCGCTGGATGCTCCTTTCCCTGAACTCGGCGAGCTGGGCGGTAACAGTTTCCGCAGTACCACCGACGAAATTAAACAGAATGCCCGTGAACGGGGTTTAACCTTACGCCAGGCGGCGCTGGAAGCAGCAACACCCCGGCCAGTATTCTCCGGGACGGCAGAGCAGGTGGCCGACGGACTGCAGTTCTGGTTCGAAAGTGGTGCGGCTGACGGCTTTATTATTAATGGCGGAACCCCGGAAGTGTTCGCGCGGTTTGTGGATGAAGTCATCCCGCTATTACAGCAGCGCGGCCTGTTCCGCAGGGATTATCCGGGATCCACCCTGCGTGATTCATTCGCGCTTCACCCGCCGGTAAACCAGTTTCAGTCAGCCCCGCAGGTACAGGAAGCCCTATGACAATGTTCAATAACAGATTACGCCGGTTTATCGTGCTGGCCGGACTGGCAGCTGCTTACAGCAGTGCCGCCGATGTCAGGATCAACAATACCAATGTCAGCCTGGCAGCCAATGCCCGCCCGGTGGATACGGTGAAAAATCCGACAGCTATCAGCCAGATACCGAAAAACTTTCACTTTGTTCACCCCGGGGAATTTACCGTCGCCGTCAGCGGGATGACCGAACCGCCGTTAGCAGTGATGGCTGATGACAATAAAACCCTGATTGGCAGCGAACCGGACATTGCCAGGCTGATTGCCGACAGCCTGGGGCTGAAACTGAATATTGTCCAGACGTCCTGGGATGACTGGCCTCTCGGTGTCAGCAGTGGCCGGTATGATGCAGCAATTTCCAATATCACGGTGACCAGAGATCGTAAACAAAAATTCGACTTTGCCACTTACCGTAAGGATCTGCTGGCCTTTTATGTCAAAGATAACTCTCCGCTGAAATCAATCACCAAAGCTGCGGATATTGCCGGGCTGAAAATTATTGTCGGCTCAGGCACTAACCAGGAAGCTATTTTACTGGCGTGGGATAAAGAAAACCGCAGCCACGGGCTGGCCCCTTTTACTCCGGTATATATGCCTTCCGGTTCTGCAGAGAGCCTGGCGTTACTCTCCGGACGGGCTGATGCCTATTTCGGGCCCCATGTACTGGGTGCATGGAAATCGCAGGTTACCGGGCAGACACGGTTTGCCGGTGCCGTTGATGGCGGCTGGCCTAAAGCGGCACATATCGCGGTCACTATGAAAAAAGGTAACGGACTGGACCGGGCGGTACAGACTGCCCTGAATGGCGTGATTAACAATGGCGATTATCAGAAAGTATTAAATCGCTGGGGAGAAGGGCTGGAGGCTTTGCCATCGTCTGAAATTAATCCCCCCGGGCTGGGTGACTAGGAGGCAATGATGACAGCGACCGGCTTTCGGATTGTTTCTCCTGATGCACAAGAGTTACAGCCGATTCTTAAAGGGTTATTTGCTGAATACGGACAGCGTTATGGTGACTATTTCCGCGGGCATCATCAAGAAGAACCGACGGATTATTATCTGGCCCCGCGCGGACTGTTTCTGGTACTGGAGCAGGACGGTGAAATTATCGGGACCGGGGCATATAAATATTTCGACGATCATACGGCCGAAATAAAACGTATCTGGACGCGGGCATCATTACGCGGACAGGGGATTGCACAGCGTATGGTCACCCGACTGGAACAGCATGCGAGACAGGCCGGTTACCGTGCTTTGTATCTGACCACCGGGTTTCGTCAGCCGGAAGCGGTCGCGCTTTATCTGTCGCTGAATTACCAGCCGGGCTTTGATGTCCGGCGGGATTTTGAAGAATACAGCCGGCCGCCGTATGACGGACGGCTGAGGTTTACAAAATCGCTGGTTACCCCGCTGGCCGCGGTGGTACCCCATTACGGAGCTAACAGCCATGTCTGAGTCACCTGTGTCGAAAAAAGTCGTACCGGTCCGTTATCCATGGCGTATTGCCGGCACCCTGGTGTCGGTACTGATTTTTGCCGGAATTATTCAGTCGGTCGCGTTTAATCCCCGTTGGGAATGGGGGGTATTTGCGAAATGGTTTTTTAATCCGGTGATCCTGCAAGGCCTGGGACGTACCTTACTGATGACCCTGGTCAGTGCATTACTGAGTGTGGTGATCGGCGGTGCTCTGGCACTGGCCCGGCTGTCGTCATCCCCGTTACTGAAAGCGCTGGCCTGGGGCTATATCTGGCTGTTTCGTTCTCTGCCGCTGATTGTGGTGCTGATTATTTTGTATAACTTTTCTTATCTGTACGACACCCTGTCGCTGGGTATTCCCTTCACTCCCTTTAACTGGGGACATTTTCAGACGGTGAATGTGCTCGGGCAGTTTCAGACGGCAGTGATCGGGCTGACACTGGTACAGAGTGCGTATACGGCTGAGATTATCCGCGGCGGGTTCCAGTCGGTTGACTTTGGTCAGTATGAGGCGTCGGCAGCTCTCGGGTTACCCGCATGGCGCAGAACCTGGCGGATTATTCTGCCACAGGCATTGCGGGCCATCTTACCGACAGGCTTTAACGAGATTATTGGTCTGGTGAAAGGCACCTCAGTGGTTTATGTACTGGCAATGCCGGAACTTTTTTACACGATTCAGATGATTTATAACCGTAACCAGGAAGTGATTCCGTTACTGATGGTCGGAGCCAGCTGGTATCTGGTGATCACCAGTGTACTGGCCGTGCTCCAGTTGCTGGCAGAGAAAATGCTGGCCCGCAGTGAGCGTAAAGCTGTCTCTGCTGCCGTCCCCCGTCGTTCGCGTATCTGGTCGCGGGTCGCTACCCAGCGCCGTGGTCTGTCAGAGGAGGTCTCCTGATGTCAGTGAATACCGATAAAAAAGGAAAGATTTCTGTCAGCGGCGTCAGTAAATCGTATGGTCAGTTCCGGGCGCTGGATCACATTGATCTGGAAATTCCGCCGGGATCCGTCACGGTGATCATCGGACCTTCCGGTTCAGGTAAGTCAACCTTGCTGCGTACCCTCAATCGGCTGGAAAAACCGGACGAGGGCTTTGTCCGGCTGGATGATGACTATATTGGCTATCGTGAGAAAAACGGTAAATTGTATGAATTACCGGAAAAAGCATTGCTTAAACAGCGTCTTAATGTCGGCTATGTGTTTCAGAATTTTAATCTGTTCCCCCATATGACCGTGCTGGACAATATTATTGAAGCGCCGGTAGTACATAAAAAGCTGTCACGCAGTCAGGCCAGACAAAGGGCGGAAGCGTTGCTGACGATGGTCGGCCTGCAACAGAAAGCGGATGCCTGGTCACGTCATCTGTCCGGGGGACAGCAGCAGCGGGTGGCGATAGCCAGGGCACTGGCACTGCAGCCAAGGGTATTATTATTTGATGAACCGACCTCAGCCCTCGACCCCGAGCTGGTGGGGGAAGTACTGGACGTTATTGCCAGGCTGGCAAACTCCGGGACGACGCTGGTGATTGTCACCCATGAGATCGGTTTTGCCCGCCAGATAGCTGACCAGGTGGTGTTTATGGTTGATGGAAAAATCGTCGAGCAGGGCAGCAGTGAACAGGTGCTGAATAATCCCCGTCATACGCGGACGCGTAATTTTTTAGCCAGTGTTCTGTAAGGAGAAATCCATGGGGTATCAGCCGGTTATTTGCTCACTGATCATCGGGATGGCTGTCAGCAGCGGGGCCCGCGGGGCAGCATTACCCGATCTGCAACAGAATCAGACCCCGATACACACCCCGCTTAACCGGGCGGCGGTCGCACTGATACCGCCCGGCTATCATTTTGCCAGACCGGGGGAACTGACGGTGGCGATTTCTGCACAGAATTCCCCGCCACTGGCCCTGCTGGCGGATGATAATCAGACACGGATCGGCAGTGATCCTGATATCGCCAGGCTGCTGGCTGATAGTCTGGGGCTGAAACTGAATCTGGTCCCCGTCAGCTGGGAAAACTGGCCGCTGGGTATCAGCAGTGGCCGCTATGATGTGGCGCTGGTCAATATTGCGGTCACTGAACAGCGTAAACAAAAATATGATTTTGCCAGTTACCGGACTGATTCTCTGGCGTTCAGTGTCCGGAAAAATAGCCCGATCACCCGTATCAGTAAGGCAAAAGATATTGCCGGATTAAAGGTAGTTGTCGGTTCAGGCACTAACCAGGAACGGATTTTACTGGGCTGGAATCAGCAGAATATTAACTGGCACTTACCTCCGGCAACCCCTGTCTATCTGACAGATGATGCGGCGGATAATCTGGCATTACTTTCCGGGCGGGTGGATGTTATTTTCGGGCCACAGGCAGCCGCAACCTATAAAGCCGCGCTGACCGGTCAGACGCGGGTTGCAGGCACGGGGCCGGTACAGGCCGTGGTGGCAGCCACCACCCAAAAAGGGAATAAACTGGTGTTTGCGGTGCAGGAAGCCCTGAATGGTGCTCTGCGTAACGGCACCTATCAGCAGGTAATGAACCGCTGGGGGTTACAGGATGAAGAGATTACTCATTCGCAGGTGAACCCGCCGGGCATCACTTATTAAGCAGGCAGGGGAAAGATATGCGGGGCTCTGCTGATACGGAGCCCCGCAAAATACGGCTGATATAACAGCGGTCTGTGTTACTTATTATGGTTTTTTCTGTGAAAAGCCAGACGTTCTTCAAAGAACTCTTTCAGCTCACCTTCCAGCCCGTGTATTTTTTTCTTCAGCTGATTCAGAAGAAATTCATCACTGTTCATATTTTCAATCTGCATCATCGCCAGTTCATCGACATAGCGTTTTTGCTCCGAAGTTAGTTTGGTCATCAGTCTGCGTCTCTGTTACTCGTATTGTGGACGGAAATTTCCGTAAATGATGCTGCTCCAGTGGTCTTCTGCAGCAGCACAGGTCTGTAAATCACAGTGCGTTACCGCCGGGATTATTTTTCCTGCGGCGCATGTTCCAGTTCCTTTGCCAGGAAAAAGTTCAGGAAGGTACGTATGACGGCAATGATCCCCAGTTTAATCAGACTGTCCAGATCAGGGTCGACCGTTGTGGCGAGGATATCTGCAGCTAACTGAAACTCCAGCGCCATCGCCAGCCAGTTACCAAAGCAGTAACGGGCAGCAGCTCCCCCTCTGCCGCGGCACAGTACCCGCAGTGTGCGCAGTAATCCGATAACCACACAAATGACCGAAATCGTTTCCAGTGCTAACTGGAAAAAATGCACACAACTGACCAGTCCTTCACGCCAGTAAGTCAAATCCCACATCCCGGACCCCGAATTGATTGTTATACCCTGCGTTTAATACTTCCCTGTCAGCGCGCTGCTGATTTCAGAGAAGTGATCATCTGGATTATAAACCAGTATGGAAATTTCGCTGGGAAACCGGTCTGAACTCCCTCCCTCAGGCTATGTTGTCACTTATGGGGAAAGCCACCGCTGCGTACTTGTAATAATTATCGTTCAGTAAATATTATCATTAGCAGGTTTACCTGAAGTTAAACAATAACATTTTATAAACAATTAGATGGCGATTAGTTATGTGCCTAACGTAACCTCGGTAGTGTTCAAAATTCTGTGTCATTTCAGTAAACTAATCTAAAAAAAGAGATGACACATGACCAGGCCCACCTTAG